>CAZRRG010000071.1:0-11626 GCA_964602455.1 uncultured Eubacteriales bacterium
GGTCCTGTCGGCCGACAGCTTCAACACTTCGTAGGACAACCCAGCCGCCAGCGGGAGCAGCACGAGCCGGACCGCCACGCGTGTCAGGAGGCTCGGTGTGTTCACGAACAGGAACACAATCCATGTGCAGAGCACGACTATGAAGAGGAAGCTGGTCCCGCACCTGGGATGCAACCTGGTCTGCTGCGCCCCTTTGTCCACCAGGAACTCGATTGAGCGCTTCATGTCCCAGCCGTCGTTCCGGATGCTGCCGAGCATTTCCCGGTAATGCCGTTCCCATGCCCAGATGACCTTGTGCTCTGCCCCGTGATATTCGATGACCCTGCGGATCTCGGGCATCCGGAAAACCACAGCGATGTAACCAACCAGGATGACCATGCGGAGCAAGGTCTCAAACAGGCTGGAGAGGAGCCGCCCCTCGATGCTCATCCACTTCATCAGGTAGGGCGTTACGGCGGCAGGAAGCAAGATGAACAAGCCGATGGCCAACGCGACACCCAATGCCACACCGACGTTCACAGCCGTCGACGACGGCTGTTCCTCTTCAGGGGCTGCTATCTCCGCCGACTTGACGAGCATCTCGATGCCGAGGGTGAAGGAATCGACGAAGGCACAAGCCCCGCGTACCACCGGAAGGCGCATAAACGCGCTCTTTTGCGACGGGGAAGGAGACCGCTTTGTCAGTGAGGAGATGTCCCCGTCAGGCTTGCGCACCGATAGGGAGACGTAAGTCTGGCCGCGCATGACGACCCCTTCCAGCACCGCCTGACCGCCGTAAGACGGCGTGTTCTGAGCCAACTGGAGACCTCCCCTATGCCCATTCTACAGGTTATTCCACGCAAATAAAAAGGCAGACACCGCCAAGAAGGTGGTCTCTGCCTCTATTGGTTCGGCTAGCGATTGTCGGTATTGGCCTCAGCGCCGGACTTCTTTTCGCCCTCAATGTAGCCGTACTTCTGGCGGAAGCGCTCAACGCGACCGCTGGTGTCCATGATCTTCTGGACGCCGGTGAAGAACGGATGGCACTTTGCGCAGATGTCCACCTTGATGGCTTTCTTGGTGGAACCGACATGATACACAGCGCCGCAAGCGCAGGTAATCGTGGTCTTCTCGTAGTTCGGATGGATCTTTTCCTTCATGTAAATCACCTCAGGTGGACTTCATCACTCAGAATACAGCACCGCACTGCAGACGGTTAAGGCGCGTAACCAAAAGCGCAGTCCCGCACTCCATAGGTGCTGCAGATTAACCATAGCGCAAACGAAAAGAGTATAGCACGAACGCCAGACAGCGACAACGTTGAGGAAGTCGCCGCTACCCCATCATCATCGACAGCCTCTTCTTGAGTATGGGCACGGCTTCCTTGTTGGTCGCGGTCTGCGACAGGAGCTGGATCAAGGATTCGAGCACCTTATCCGGCTCCAGATCGTTGGTCATCTTGCGGAAGAGCCACATGGCCTCCAGCTCTTCCTTGGGCTGTAGGAGCTCCTCCTTACGGGTGCCGGAGCGCTTCACATCTATTGCCGGGAAAATCCTGCGCTCGGAGAGCTTGCGGTCCAGATGGACCTCCATGTTGCCGGTACCCTTGAACTCCTCGTAGATGACGTCATCCATGCGGCTGCCGGTGTCGACGAGGCACGTGCCGAGGATGGTCAGGCTGCCGCCCTCCTCGATGTTCCTGGCCGCGCCGAAGAACCTCTTTGGCTTGTGGAACGCCGCGGGATCCATGCCGCCCGACAGCGTGCGTCCAGACGTCGGCTCGATGATGTTGTAGGCCCTGGTCATCCTAGTGATGCTGTCGAGCAACACCACGACGTCGCGCCCGTTCTCCACGAGCCTCTTGGCCCGTTCCAGCGCCATTTCGGCTACCCTGGCGTGGTTCTCAGGCGGCTCGTCAAACGTGGACGCTATAACCTCGCCCTTCACCGACCGCTGCATATCCGTAACTTCCTCGGGACGCTCGTCTATGAGGAGCACCATAAGGTAGGTATCCGGGTGGTTGGTCGTGATGGCGTTGGCGATCTTCTTGAGGAGCACCGTCTTGCCGGCCTTGGGCGGCGACACGATGAGTCCGCGCTGCCCCATGCCGACGGGGCAGACCAGGTCCATAAGGCGGCCTGACGTTTCGGACTTGGTGGTCTCCAACTGGAACCGTTCGTCTGGGAAGATGGGCGTCAGTCCCTCAAAGTTGGGGCGCTCGCGAGCCGTCTCCGGATCTTCGCCGTTGATGGCCTCGATGCGCAGAAGTCCGTAGTAGCGCTCGGTGTCGTGGGGCGGACGGACCTGCCCCGACACCAGGTCGCCGGTACGCAGGTCGAACCTGCGGATCTGGGACGGCGAGATATAGATGTCATCTTTGCTGGGGAAGTAGAACGCGGGACGGAGGAAGCCGTAGCCCTCGTTCAATATCTCAAGCAGGCCTTCGGCGAAAATGAGGCCTCCGGCCTGGGTTCGCGCTTTCAGGATCTCGAAGACGAGCTCCTTCTTGCGGAGGGCCGAGTACCCGGCAATGCCGAGCTCCCTGGCCATCCTCTGGAGGTCTACGAGGTTGGTGTTGTTTAGTTCCTTGACCGTTGGGCCGCTTTCGGGCCTCGGTCGCGCGGGTCTCCCGCCTGGCCGGATGTAGAGCACATCGGCCGGCGGCTCAGCGGGAATCACGTCCTGAGGCGCCGCCCGCCTCTCGGTTGACGGGCGCTGCTCAGGCGCGAACCTCTCGCCTACCTGAGGTTCAGATACCTGGAGCCGTTCGGTGTACATGTCCGGCGTGACGCGGGTGAAGCCCTGTGGCCGGTCTTCGTGCTGTCGCTCGAAGACCTTATCGTAGCTCCGGGCCCCGTTCTGCCGCTCCGCAGACCTGCTATAGGGTTGACGCTCCGCCTGCGTATCACGAGGCATGCGCTCAACCTGTGCGTCGCGGGGCTGGCGGTCCAGGCTCTGCCTGTCATAGCCTTGCCTGTCGTAACCCTGCCGCTCCTGCTGAGTCTCGCGAGGCTGCCGCTCGAAAGTCTGCCGGTCAGAAGCCTGCCTTTCGAAGCCCTGCCGGTCAGGGGCTTGCCTCTCGTAACCTTGCCGCTCGTATCCTTGCCGTTCCTGTTGCCGCGGCCTCTGTTCCGAGTCCTGGCGCCGCTCAGCGCGTCTCTCGACCTGCTGCCGCTCGAAACTAGCGCGTCCGCTCGGCTGACGCTCGGCCTCCGCCACACTTCGCTCAACCTGCTGCTTCTGCTGTGCACGCGTTGGCGGTACAACGGCAGGAGGCTCGGACGGTACGACGGGAGTGGGCGGTGGCACGGTTCCGGTATTGGCGGGAGCGGACTCGGCTACTACTGTGGTCTCTACGGTTGGGGTCGGGTGGTCTTCCGTGGAGGAGATGGCCTGAGTGGTCTCTTCGGCCGCCTTGGCCGGGGTTCTCCTGGTCCTCCGCTTGGGCGGTGGGGCAACGTCTTCCGGCTTGGCGGGCGCTGCTCCCTCGGGCTCTGCGGCTTGAGGGGGCACTGCCTTTGCGTGAGTATGCTCTGCCGGTGCGGGAACAGGTTCCGCCACCAGTTGGGCGGGCACGGGCTCAGGTTTTACCTCTGGAGCGGCAGAGACTGGCGCAGCGGCATCCGCGGTGGCCTTGGTTGTCCTGCGTCCCCTGCGCGCCGGCGCAGCCTCCACATCGGTCTTGGCTTCAGTTTTGGCTTCGCTCTTTGCTCTGGTGGTGCGTCTGGTTTTCGGTTTCTCGGTGGCGGTGGCGGGAGAATCTGCGGCTCCGGCATCAAGGGGCAGGCCGGGCTCTTTGGTCCCGTCTTTCTCCATTCTAGTTCACATCTCCTCAGAATCGTTGGGTAGACCCGTACCACAACCATGGCGGGCTTGGGACAGAATATGGGATACGGCAGTAGCCGCGGCATAATCCAAAGGGTTCGACGTACTTTGGGGCGTCACAGAGAAGGCTGGGTAATCGCTCCTATGTCGAAAGTATCATACGCAGGAACCTGCGTCAAGATTCAGGAAACCGCCATCTATGAGTTCGCTTTTGCCCAGTCGTCCTTGAACCTCTTTATGCCGATATCCGTCAGCGGGTGATGAAGCATCTGCTCCAGTACCTTGAACGGGACGGTTGCGATGTGGGCCGACAACCGCGCGGCCTCGACGACGTGCATGGGGTGGCGGATAGACGCGGCGATAACCTGGGTGGGCAGGCCGTAATTGGCGAGGATGACTACCAGGTCCTCGACGATGTCCATACCCTCGTTGCTGATGTCGTCCATTCTACCGACGAATGGGCTTATGTAGGTGGCGCCTGCGATAGCGGCCATGAGGCCCTGCGCCGCAGAGAAGACCAGCGTAACGTTGGTCTTGATTCCTTCCTTCGAGAGAACCTTGACCGCCTTGAGGCCCTCTTTGGTCATCGGGATCTTAATCACGATGTTGGGGGCGATCTCGGCCAGTTCGCGTGCCTCGGGGATCATGTCCTCCGCGTTGTCGGAGAGCACCTCAGCCGAGATCGGGCCGGGGACTATGGAGGCGATCTCTTTCACGAGCGCCTTGAAATCCTTCTTCTCCTTGGCCACCAGGCTGGGGTTAGTGGTGACTCCGGATATGACTCCCCATGACGCCGCTTCTCGGATCTCGTCGAGGTTCGCTGTATCAAGGAATAGCTGCATTTTGGTGCCCCTTTCTCAATGGCGATCAGAAGTGCAACATCATCCCGCAAACGCTACGGCGCTCTCGGCGACGTAGCCGTCATCTTACCTGCCGTCAAGCCTGAGAATCTTCCTTGCCTCGGCCGGTTTGGCCACCGGTCGCCCCATCTCGGCGGCGATCCGGGCCATCCGCGCAACGAGTTCGGCGTTGGATTTGGCAAGGACGCCCCGCGAGTAGTAGATGTTATCCTCAAAGCCCACCCTCACATGTCCGCCCAGGATGACGGCCATGGCGCCCAGGGGCAACTCGTGCCGGCCGATCCCGGCCACCGTCCATGTGGACCCGTCCTGAGGCAGGAGTGAGACGAGGTGCAGCAGGTTTCGCGGGTCCCCCGAGATCCCACCGGGTACGCCCATTACAAAGTCGAAATGCCCGGGCAAATCGATTAGCTTCTTTACGTGAAGTCTCCTGGCGTTCTCGACCATCCCCGCGTCGAAGATCTCCATCTCGGGTACGACGCCGTTCTCGCGGATGGCCTTCGCAAACATCTCCATATCGTCCTGGGAGTTGACAAAGATCCCGTCGCCGAAGTTAACGGTCCCGCAAGTAAGTGTAGCCATGTCGGGCTTAAGCGATACCGGACCGACCCGCTCCTCTACCGTCATGCCGACCGCGCCGCCGGTGGACACCTGGACAATCATGTCGGTCTTGGCCCTTACCAGGTCGATGATCTCGCCGTAGACATCGGGATCCTGCGTCGGGTTGCCGTCCTTGTCGCGAGCGTGGATGTGGGCCACCGACGCACCCTCATTCCATGCGCGGTAGCACTCTTCGGCGATCTCCTGGGGCGTAAGCGGGATGTACGGCGTGTGGTCGCGGGTAACTTCTGCTCCTACGGGAGCCACTGTGATGACAAGCGGATCCATTGCCAAACTCCTCTCGAAGGCGGTTCAACCGGAACTATCCAAGCGGCGATTGGGACTTCGTCATTGACTCGGGGAAGTCCTCTTGTAAGCCACCCGACCTTTCGGCAGTCGTCTTGCTGCACCCTAGGGTTTCTTGGGAGCGACTACCGTGCCCCGGGCCCTGGCCACCAGAACCGGCTCGGGGAGAACCTTAGCGGCGCTCGACCCGTGCTCCCAGTCTCCTTCAATGACCTTGTGGGCTTCCATCTCGACCTTGCGAGACCGCCTGCCGACCTCGGTGATGCGGCCGCGGATCTCCAGAAAGTCACCGGCATGGACCGGCTGCTTGAACTCGACTAAGTCGTATGCGGCCATGAGGCCCTCATCGCCATCGTAGATGATACTGAGTTCCGTCGCTACGTCGCCGAAGAACTCCATCATCTTGGCCCCGGCCACTACCCCGCCGCCGTAGTGCACGTCTTGTTGGGAGACGCGGAGGCGGATTAGAGAGGTGGGGAGATTGCTTGTGTTGTCACTCATGGAACTCACCTTCTCCGGAGTTACTCCCAGCTGCCCGAAGTCACTTTGCTTCTGAGCGCTGATATGGCTACCTCAAGTACATTGTCGGGCACGCTTCGAACCTTTTGCCATACCAGAGCTCCAAGTCGCTCCACGTCGGCTTCGCCGAATGCGCCATTCCACTTGAGATGCTGGTCGCTCAGAAAAGCTTGCACCGCAGATGCGGTCTGGGGCCCGAAAATGCCGTCAGGCTCACCAACTTGGTACCCCAGGAGCTTTAGCGATTCCTGCATGGCAAGGACGTCGAGCCCTACGTGCCCTAGAGACATTGGACGTTTGTACGTGATCGGACCCGGAGGCGTCAGCTCCTCCTGAACCACTCTGATATCAGGATCGAGGCCTCTGCCAGCCAAGTTGTACCCAGATGGTGTGTAGTAATCGGCAATCGTCAGCCGAAGACCTGTACCGTTTGCGAGCGGAACCAGGGTCTGCACTGAGGCCTTGCCAAAGGTCGTATCGCCTATGAGAATGCCTACTCCGCGATCACGAATGGCTCCAGCCAGGATCTCCGATGCGCTCGCCGTGCCACCGTTGACCAGCACGGCAACCGGGATGATGGACTCGGGTTCGGTCTCGCTCTCAAGGGGTTCCTTGAGCTCCTTGCGCCTCAACTCGACTAGTGTTCCCTTGGGAACTAGCTGAGAGGCTATTTCGAGGCATGGCTCAACGAAGCCCCCCGCGTTGTTCCGGAGGTCAAGGATCAGGCCCTTTATGTTGATCGTACGTAGATAGCCCAGCACGGCTATGAACTCCCGGGCCGATTGCTTAGTGAACATGGGTATACGAATGTAGTGCAGCCCTTCACCAAGATCTCTGACTTCGAGATCATCCTGACTGATCAGCTGCCTCATCACCGTAAGTTCGAATGTTGTTCCATCGGAAGGCCGCCGTAGGATGACCTTTACCTCAGTCCCCGGCTCACCACGCAGGACCGCTTGCGCTTCAGTAGGCATTCTGCCTCTAAGGTCTACTCCGTCCACACCAAGGATGATATCGCCGGCTTTGATACCTGCCTCCTCAGCCGGAGACCCACTGAACGTGTTGATGACGGTAATCTGCCCGTTGACCAGGTCAATAGTCACACCGATTCCAACATAGTCACCATTCAGGGAAGACGTGAGGCTCTCGTACTGCTCCTTAGTCAGATAGTAGGAGTAGGGGTCATTGATGGCCTCGAGCATCCCTGCAAGAGCACCCTCGTAGAGCGCTTCTAGAGTAACATCCCTTGGGCTGTACAACTCGATCCACTGCCTGATCATGGTCAATTGCTCAACTAGGGTCGCTTCTGCCTCTGATAAGGTGACCTGGCGAGTGGAACTGGCGCCGGGCGTCGCAGCTGCCTCGGCATACAACGTGCCGGCTGCCACCGATACCAAGATCATCGCAGCCAGGAGGACAATCAATAGAGGTTTGGCAAAGCGGGCTCTCTTCATTTCTAGGACTCCAATCGGGTTATGGTCGCGAGAACGTCCACGGAGTCATCCCGGGATACTCTCCTCGCATCGAGAGAGAAGATAGATCCTTGTTAGTAGAGCTAATCACAGCATTACCATCGGTGAGTTGGTGCCAGACGCCATCAACCTCGACGCACGCATCGACTGGCCGCATGGTGGTCTGATCCCAAGCCCTCACCGTCAGGTACGTCCTATCTGCAAGGGTTGCACCACGGATCCAGGTCACTAGCAAGGTGGGCTCCCCGACCTCGGCGTCTATCGGGACGATGTTCCTGAGAACGGTACGATCCGAGTCCCATACCAGCAAGTACTGACTATGAGACAAGCCGGAAGTGAGGGGGGCTTTGGTTTGAACCGTGAGCTGCTCGTTCGTTCGCCAGTCAACGTGAACACCCCCGGACGGTTCCATGTCCGTCCCAGTACCGTTAGGACGAACCGCCAGAGCGATCCATGAGAAGGAGGTGCCCTCCACAATGTCCCCAACGGTCTCTACGTACGCGACGTACTGCCCGGGCGCAGGATTCGCCAGTACCATCTGTCCAGGGGTTCGCGAATCAGAACGTGCTGAGGCCACCTGCTTCCACTGTCCTGTCGCGGTATCAAGGCCGTACAAGTAGTAGGTAAGGCTCGCAGACGAACTCGTTGGAGCCGACATACTTAGGACGAGGGCTGTCGTCCCTGGCTCTACGCGGGGAAGCTGGATGGTCGCCGAGACTCCCGGAGTAACCTGCACCCGCCCCTGCCTGTAGAACCCGTTGACGCCATCGACCAGAAGCTGCGCCGCTGCCTTCAGCGAACTGCCATAGTTTACGAGGGATACCCGGGACTGGAGAGCGCTAGAGTCTGAGCTCTTCCGGGCAACCGGCCGCCCACTCACGACAGCCGTACTCCTAGTACGGCACTCAAGACCGAAAGACGTCTGAGCCTGCGCAGTTGCGCCCAATGCAGGATCGCTGAGAACAACTACCTCCCAAACGCCGCTTGAGGGGAACGGGATACGGGACACATCAGAGTAACCGTCGGCGCCCGATCCAACCCAGGCTCCTTGGTAAGCACATCTTCCGGCTTCATCGTAGATGTACAGTCGAGCCCTTCCGTAGCTGCCCTGTGCCCAAAGCCTTATGGTCAACCTCACCTCAAGAGCCTCCATTCCTGGCTCTATCCTGAGAAACTCCCGGTGGATCTCACCGGCCCCAAGCAGCGACCCCACTCCCAGGAGGCCTGAACTTAGATCCGACGGCACAACAGCGCTCACAACTGACTCAACCTCACGCCCGGGCCTCATGGGGTCATCTGCGACAATGTAGCCACTGTGGAACCCGGGGCTAGACAGCTTCATGGTCAGGTTAACGTGACGCTGGTCAACGGGAGCCACACCGAAAACATTGTAGGGCACGGTTATCCATGAGGGATAAGTCATGGTCAAGTTCAAGGGATTAGCCGATAGGTTGTCGATGGTGATGGGTATCGTGCCTGGCACCTTATCACGGTCAAAGAGCGCGTTGGCAAAGAAGCCGCCACCCCACTTGTAGACAATCCGCGTTCTCGACGTCACCGTCAACGATCGTGCGAGGGCAAGGGCTCTATCGGGACGAATGATCCCATGACCCTGTTCAGCTACTGTCAGGCCGGGTAGCGGTGCAGCGGATTCCTCGATCGCGCGCCTAACTCGGCTCCCTAGATCGGCGAAGCCCGGATCGAGGCCATTGGCCACGGCGGCCGCAATCCCGCCTGCGTACGCAGCAGATACTGAAGTGCCCTGGATTATTGAGAGTGATCCCCCTGAAACCCAAGCAGGTGCCGCGGCGGGGGCCACTGCCACACACAAGACACTTGGCACATTCCCATCCGCATCGGGACCTACTGAAGACCATGGATAGAACAGAGCCGATGAACCCCAGCCTAAGTGTCTGGTGACACTCTCGGGTATGTAGCCTCCGACAACCAGGAGGTTGTCGGATCTACCGGTCGCCGCCAGAGTACCCACCCCAGGACCGCGATTTCCGGCCGACATAATCACTAGTACCTGCCTATACCGACTGAGCACGTCGCTGAGGGCTTGGCGAGCATCGGCCGAACAAGAGGCAGGCGAGGCGCCAACGACGACTATCTTCGCGCCCTGTTCGCAAGCCGCCTGTATACCCCGGGTTATCAAGTCCCAACTCGATTCTCCGGCAGAGTTGATGGCTTTTACGGCAATTAGGGAAGTTTGCGGCGCTAACGCTGGGACATCGTTTCCGGCGCCGACGATTACCGATGCTAACTGAGTACCGTGCCCATTCGCGTCGAAGAACAACGTGACGGAGCTCCCGCCGTCACCTATCTCTGCTACCCCTACTGATAACGAACCGGTACCTGCTTTGATTGAAGCGAACTTATGCGTGTTTGAAAACTTTTCAAGGGGAATCTCGTCTGAGAAATCACCGTCGCGATCTGTGTCAATGTAGACTGTGTCATACTGCCCCGGCAAGTAGGGAGCGGCGAGCACTACCTTGATACCCTCAAGGGCCAGGATCGGCGGCGAATTTAACGTTGAACGCGGCACCCCGTCGTGCGTCCATGTTCCCACCCTATATGAGTGCCCTTGAGAAGCAATTCCCGCAACGGCATAGGGAACTCCCTGGTGGAGGACAATGCCCTTGGCATCAGGACGAAGGGGCTCAGAGGTCCTTATGCGGCCCTCCGAAGTCAGATCCAGTAAGGTGTGTACACTGCCTGATGCCAAGACAGCCGGATCGACTCCGGTATCGACCAAGCCCAGGGGTATACGACTTCCGGCGGAGTCTAGACCGGCTCGCAGGGCAGCGATGCCGATCTCCTGCAGGAGGCTTCGGCCTAGGTCGCTTGAGGAGCTGGCTTGGAGTACTGTGCTTGCGCTGAGGACAGGAACGAGTCCCTCTTCGATCTGGGACGATGCATTCGCGTTACCCCAGATCGCTGAACAGGTCAGGATCAGCAGCGAGATCAGTAATCTCCTGTGCCTCTTGAGAGTCATGTACATCCTCCAAGCTCCTGGCGGTAACGCCAGGTACCCATACCTGAGACTGTTTCTAGGGCGGACATGTTCCCCTCCTGCTTCTAGAGGATACGGGCTATGAGATCGCTACAAGGGCCGCCCTCGCCTGAGCATCACGTCGCAGTATAACACTCACGACATCGCCTGACTTAATCTCTGAAAGATAGGCTCTACGGGATGCGCGGAAGTAGGCTGTGTCTGAGCCGGACCTCACTGAGACCCGACCGGTGGAACACTGCAGGTGCAGGACACCCGATTCCGCGTCGACATAAAGGACCGTACCACTCAGATCCCACCTGTGGCCCCGAAGGTCCGCCAGCCGCATGAGCACTGTAGCGACTTCCGCTCTCGAACTGCCGTCGCCGGGGCGGAACCGCCCCTTGTCATCTCCAAGCATCAGACCCAGCCTCCACACGAAAGACACGTCGTCCACGGCCCAGTCCGGGATGCGTGCACTGTCCACAAACGAGGGTAGCGCCACTCCCTGTGCCTCTTCGGACATAATCCGAACGGTTCGCGCTAGGATCGCTGCCAGCTCAGCTCTGCTGACCGGCTCCTCAGGTCTGCACAGTCCGTTCCCATCGCCAAGCATGATGCCAGCCTCATAAGCTATGCGGAAGTATCCAGATGCCCAGTGCTGGCTCGGGACATCACTGAAGACGGGAAGCAGACGTGCTGCAGTCTGTGCGTTCTCTTCCTCATCCAGTGTTCTGCAGATCACTGCGGCTATCTCAGCTCTGGTGACGACCGCATCTGGCTTCATACTGCCGTCGGGATAGCCTCGCATGACGTCGAGAACACTAGCCGACAAGAGCGCTTCTTCGGCCCAGTGGTCGTGTATGTCAGACGCTGCGTAGGCTCTCACTGGCCCCAGAATGAGAGTAACCAACAGAGCCATTCCTAAGAGACTCTGGTGACGCCTTCGCTGAACCAAGATGCCGCGCCTCCTCCCAAGCAGCCAGCCCCGTTTGGGGATGTCAGTCCAAAAACGATCCGGGGGAGGCGCAAGCCTCCCCCTCGGGCCAGGCGTGAATATCAACCCGAAG
>CAZRRG010000072.1:0-11626 GCA_964602455.1 uncultured Eubacteriales bacterium
TCAGTGCACTGACATCTACCACGAGAACCCCTCCTAGAGTTGAGCATGCGCCGCTGGGTTTGTCCGGCTGGTTGGTCAAGACTGGATTCGACAAGGACCGGGCATATCCTGCGAGGCACGAAATAGTCTGGCGCCCGGGAAACCATCCGTGAAATAATGAGGCCCACGATCGGCACCGCGCCGGGGCGCCTACGGTGTAATTGACTAGCGCCGGCGAAGGCCGCAAGATACTTGAGGGCAAGGCAGATCCGCGCCTACGCGGAGTCCTGCTTGCTCTAGAGCATACTGCAGATACCAGGGAGGCGCCTGCATGAACATCCGTAAAGCCACCGCGTCAGACATATCAGCCATCAAGCGGTTGTTCTGGGAACTGGATACAGACGCCGTGATGCGCCAGCCTGAGCACTTTCAGCGTGTGGAACGCCCCGACGCATACCTGTCCGGCATCATCGAGAATCCAAGGGCGGACTTCCTGCTCGTGACCATCGGTGAAGAGGTTGTGGGCTTTTCGCTCATCTTCGAGAAAGAGACAGGCGATATCAGCTGCCTCAAGAAGTGCCGCTACGGGTACATACAGGACTTTGTGGTCGCCGCCGGGCACCGCAGCAAGGGCTACGGCGCAGCGCTGCTAGACGCGTCAAAGGAGTGGGCGAGGGAACGGGGTTTGGACTACCTCCGGCTGTCGGTGTTTCCGACCAACGAGGGCGGGATCAGGTTCTACTCGCGCCACGGCCTCGGGTTCAACATGATCACCATGGAGTGCGAACTGTAGGGGCGGGGACCTCCTCAAGGATGCCCCCGCCCGGTGTATCTACTGCCCGCAGGCTGCCTTGAACTCCGTCCACACCTTGTTGTGGGCTTCCTCGGCGGCGGCGCTGATGTTCTCTATCATCTCGGTCCCCTCTCCGCTGAAGCCCTCGGGGAGGGTGAGGAAGTCCTTCATCTCATCGGCGATGAGCGCGTCGGCTTCCTTGTTGGTGCAGTAGTACCCCAGCCACTCGAAGCACTGGGCAGAGATCTCGGGCCTAAGGATGAAGTCGATAAACTTGTGTGCCGCATCGGGATTCGGAGCCTTGGAGGGGATGAAGTTGGCCATGACGCCGAACCCAATCCCTTCAGTCGGGTAGACGACCTTGAGTTCCGGCTTCGCGAGCTTGGCCAGGGTCACCATGGACGTGTACATGACCGCTGCGGAGATCTCGCCGGATAGCAGGTCATCCTGCAGGTTGTCGTCCTTGATCACACGGATGTTGGGGGCCAGCTCGATAAGTTTGGCGCCCGCCGCGTTGATCTTCGCAATGTCCTCAGTGTTGTAGCTCTCGCCCAGCACCTTGAGAGCCATGCCGTTGATAACCCGGTAGTTGGCGATGGTCCCTACGCTGTTCTTGAGGGACGGATGCCACAGGTCGGCGTAGCCGGTGATCTCGATGTCAACGGCTTCGGGATCGTAGACGATAGTCTGCACGCCCGCGCCGTAGGGGACGGTGTACTCGTCATTGGGATCGTAGAACTGCCCCTGGTAGATGGGGTTGATGTTCTTGAAGTTGGGGATCTTGGACTTATCGAGCTTCTGCACAAGTCCCTCGGCGATGGCTGTCTCGATGATGTAGTCGTCGGCAATGACCAGGTCGTAATCGCCGCCCTTGGCAGCCTCGAGCTTAGCCAGCATCGTCTCGTCGAAGTCGAAGTTGGAGTAGTTGATCTTGATGCCGGTTTCCTTGGTGAAAGCCTCAAGGACCTCGTCCGGGAACATTCCTTCCCAAGTAAACAGGTTAAGCTGAGCGGACGGTTTCTTCGCGCAGCCGGCCAGGAGTCCGGCGAACATTACCAGGACCAGCGTGACCGTCAGGGCCTTCTTCATGTCTGGGGTCTTCCTCCTCGCTGTTCTATGCGTGTTTCTCCTGCCAATCCAGGTCGACAAAAGGATGATGAGCAACGTCGCTCCAAACATTAGCGTGCATAGCGCGTTGATCTTCGGCGTCACCCCCGTCTTGAGTTGGGTGTAAATCCTGATAGGCATTGTGTTGGTGTTGACCCCGGTAACGAAAACGCTGATTACGACGTCATCCAGGCTCATCGCGAAAGAGAGAAGCATCCCGGACGCGATAGCCGGCAGTATGAGCGGAAAGGTGATGTCAAAGAAGACGTTCCATTCGGTTGCCCCTAAGTCCTTCGCGGCTTCGGCGTAGCTCTTATCGATTCCCACCAGCCTTGCCTTGACCAGCATGTAGATGTAGGGGATGCAGAACGCCGTATGCGCGATCGCCAGCGTAAGCATGCCGAACGGGAGCCTGAGCAGCGCGAAGAAAACCAGGAACACCATGCCCAGGATGATCTCGGGGATCATGATGGGTAGGGTGGACAGGTACTCCACCACGCCTTTGCTCCGAAGCTTAACTCTCGGCATGCCGACTGCTGCCAGCGTGCCAATGACCGCGGCCGATACGCTGCTTATGGTCGCAAGGATCAGGCTGTTCACCACTGATTGGAGCAGGTCTTTGTCCCTGAAGAGCTCCCGGTACCACCGGAGGGAGAAGCCTTCCCAGACTGAACTGATCCTGCTCTGGTTGAAGGAGTAGACGATCACAAGGATGATGGGCACGTACATGAGCGCCAAGATGACGCCCAGGTAGATGCCCTGGAATCGTGAGGACCGTCGAGCACTCGGGCTCGAACCGCGCGCTCCCTGATGATAGCTATGACCGTTGGGCCTTGCCGACCGCAGCCAGCTCATACCAGTCCCTCCAGGTCCTTGACGCCCGATATCTTGCGGTACAAGCCGATCATAAGGGTTGTGAGAGCCATGAGCACGACCGCCAGGGCTGCCGCAAAGGGCCAGTTGCGGGCCTTCATGAGCTGCTCCTGTATGAGGTTCCCGACCAGGACCACCTTATTGCCGCCAAGGATGTCGGCGATGAAGAAGAGCCCCATCGACGGAATGAAGGTGAGCACGACGCCCGACAGGAGACCGGGCAGCGTGAGCTTGAACGACACGGTCCAGAATGCCTGCCACGGGGTGGCGCCGAGGTCCCGCGCCGCCTCGACCAGCTGCCAGTCAAGCTTCTCGGCGCTGGAGTAGACCGCGAAGATCATGAAGGGTACCAGGGCATATACCATCCCGGTCGCGACAGCGGGGTACGTGTACAGTAGCTTGAGCGGCCCGCTCGTTATCCCCAGGCCCATGAGCAGGCTGTCCAGGGTGCCGTTCGCGCGGAATATGATTATCCATCCGTACAGGCGGATCAGCGAGCTGGTCCAGAACGGGATCATAAGAAGCAGCATCAGACGGTTCTTCCACTCAGCCCTCTGCCTCGCCATAAAGTACCCAAATGGATAGCCGATGAGGGCCACCAGCGCCGTGGTAAGCCCGGCCAACTTGAGCGATTCATAGAAAGTCTTCAGGTAGACCGGCGCAAAGATGTTGGCGTAGTTGTCCAGGGTGAACTCGCGAAGGACGCCCCATATCTCAGCCCGCCGCAGGAAACTAAGGATGACCATATAGATGAGAGGTCCCGCCACAAACAGCAGCGTGAATATATAGAGCGGAACCACCATAAGGATGGCGGCCTTCTGCTTCATTGCGGCTCCCCTTCGACCAGTACGGCGTGATCCGGATTCCAGGTCGCCAACACTTTGTCGCCAGGGACTAGCGGGGAGTCGATGCCGTGGCGGCTGGAGACCAGCTCGCGACCATCGGCGAGGGAGACACTTATGCGCAGCACCCCTCCGGCGAAGTTCTTTTCCTTTACAACCGCGCGCAGCCCGTATTGCTTGGCGGCCTGCCCGCCGTTCGAAGTGTCGAGGTCACACGAAGCCTGGCTGCCATCGGCCCCACCTGTAGCGGCAGGCAACGCCGCGTCGGTAATAGGTGATAGGTTCACAAGCTCGCTCCGCACCGCGATGGTGATCGGCTGTCCGACCGTGACGCGGGCGCCTCGAGTGGACACAAGGCCGCAGCCATCGGCGTTGATGAGGGTCAGATACCGCTCATCAACGGCAGTGACCTTCCCCTCAATGATGTTGGCCGATCCGACAAAACTGGCCACGTAACTGGTCTTGGGATGATCGTAGACTTCGGCGGGCGTTCCTATCTGCTCGAACTTGCCGGCCCGCATCACCGCAATGCGGTCCGACATGTTCAATGCTTCCTCCTGGTCGTGGGTGATATAGATGAACGTCACCCCAAGCCTCACCTGGAGCCGCTTCAGTTCTATCTGCATCTGGCGGCGGAGCTTCAGGTCAAGGGCGCCCAGAGGTTCATCCAGTAGAAGGACGGCCGGGCTGTTGACTACCGCCCGGGCGATAGCCACCCGCTGCCGCTGGCCACCGGAGAGTTCGTCCGGCATGCGCTTCTCGTAGCCCGACAGCTGCACCAGCTCCAGGGCCTCCGCTACCTTTTCCCTGATAACCGCCTTATCCACTTTCTTGAGCCGCAGGCTGTAGCCGATGTTGGCTTCCACGTTCATGTGAGGGAAGAGGGCGTAGTTCTGAAAAACCGTGTTCACAGGGCGCTTGTTGGGCTCCGTGTCTGTGACGTCCTTGCCGGCGATGAGCACACGGCCGCGGTCGGGTGTCTCAAGACCCGCGATGATCCGGAGCGTCGTGGTTTTGCCGCAGCCTGATGGCCCCAGTAGTGTTATGAACTCGCCTTTGCGAACTCGGATGCTCAAACCTTCGAGCACCTTGGTGTCGCCAAAGCTCTTGCTTATCCCGTCAAGCTCGAGGATCACGTCGTTGTTGTTCGCTTCCTGCATCGGCCTTAGCGTCACCTGTCGCTTTGCATGTTTGCTTAATGAAGCATCGGCTCCATTATACAGTAATGGGGTCAACGGCAGAATGTTCAGCTATGCGAACTAACCCTATTTGCGGTATTGTATGTGTTTGTGAAGACGCTCCAATTATACAGAGGGTGAATCCAATAAATGTTTGAAAAGTTCAAGGCCCTGTTCGGCACACAAGACATGACCCAAGGGAGGCCCATGACAAACCTCCTCAAGTTCTCGGTGCCGCTCTTGATCGGAAACTTCGCGCAGCAGCTCTACAGCACCGTGGACTCAATCATTGTGGGGCGCTATGTCGGTGACGCCGCGCTATCGTCGGTTGGCACCACGATGCCGATCCTCAACCTGTTGCTTGTTCTTTTCATGGCGGTGTCCACCGGCGCGGGAGTCATGGTTGCCCAGTATTTTGGCGCCAGGGATAAGGACACGCTGTCCCGGTCCATCGGCAACGCCCTAACCCTTATCGGGATATCGTCGCTCATCATTATGGCCATCGGCATTCCGTTCGCGGGCAACCTACTTACGTTGACCAATACGCCTGTTGAAACATTTGACATGGCCAAGTCCTACTTGACCATCATGTTGTCGGGGATCCTGTTCGTGGGCATCTACAACATCACCTCGGGAATCCTTCGGGGGCTCGGCAACTCGGTGTTCCCCCTGATTTCGCTGCTCATCGCCTCGATCTTGAACACGTTCCTGGATATCTGGTTTGTCGCCGGGTTCGGATGGGGAGTAGGCGGCGCCGCTGTTGCCACTGTCATATCGCAGGGTGTCGCGGGATTGCTGTGCCTCTGGAGGCTGTGGAAGACCAACGGCGTCGTCCAGATGCACGCCTCGGCTCTGAAGCCTGACACCGCACTGGTTAAGGAACTCCTGAGGCTAGGCCTGCCCGCCGGCCTCACGCAGGCCATATTCTCGATGTCCATGGTCTTCGTCCAGTCGTTGGCGAACAGCATGGGATACCTGGTGGTCACGACCACCACCGCCGTGATGAGGGTGGATGGCTTCGCGATGATGCCGAACTTCACGTTCGGAATGGCCATCTCGACTTTCGTGGGGCAGAACGTGGGGGCTAACCAGATGGATAGGGTGGACCAGGGGACTAAGGATGTCCTGAAGCTCAGCCTTAGCACCTCGGCCGTCCTAGTGACGCTCCTACTGCTCTTCGGTAAGAACCTTATCGCGATGTTCACGACTACCGCTTCCGTCATCGAGATGGGGGCAAAGATGCTCCGCATCCTCTCCCTGGGGTATGTGGCAATGGCTTGCTCTCAGATCTTCGGAGGCATCATGAGGGGCGCCGGCGACACCATGCCGTCCATGTGGATCTCACTGTTCACGACGATCATCGTCAGGACTCCGCTGGCTTACATCCTGGCAGGCCTGACGAAGAGCGCGGCATATCCCAACGGGCGGCCCGAGGCTATCTTCTACTCCCACCTCACAGCGTGGGTGCTCGGCGGCGTCATCAACTACCTGTGGTACCGGCGAGGCGGATGGAGGACCAAGTCCCTCATCAAGAAGCGGCGGATGGAAGCGCTGGAGGCCATGGAGACCGCTTAGTAACTGCGGCTTGTGCCGCGGGACATGTGCCCGGACCTACTGCAAGACCCACTTCAAACAGAAGGCGCCTTCCGTCGGGAAGGCGCCTTTACATCTGCTTCGTGCTTTCTGCTTCGCACGCGCAGCCGGTTTCTACTGCGTAACCATCACTGTCCTGGTCACGTCATCCCAGTCAACCGTCGCTCCTAAGAACTCGCTCACGAAGCGCACTGGAACCATCGTCCTGTCGCCTTTGATGACCGGCGCTGTGTCCATCGGGAGGCTTATCCCGTTCACTTGGGCCATGGCGTTCCCGATGGTCAGTCTGACCGTCCGGCCATTCTTGGCGATGGTGACGATGTAGCCGAGTCCGTCCCAGTCGACCTGGGCTCCTAAAGCCTCCGCAATGGCCCTAACGGGGACCATGGTGCGGTTCTGCTCGTTGATGTAGGGTTCGGAGTCGAAGAAGATATGGGTGTTGTCCACGATGACGTCGATGCGTCCCGCAAGCCCCGCGTCAGGTGCATATCCGTATATGAGGTACTTCTCCCGCAGTTTCTTGAACTCCGCGAGCTCATCCTGCCAGCGGCTCTCCATGGTCTGCGGGCTCAGTTTCTGCTCCAGCCATTGCCCGACGCGGGACGTTCCCTGGATCTTGTCGAACATGCACACGGTTGTTGCCGTGCTCTTGGGGACCGTGAAGCTGTTAAGCTGCCTCGCGTACGCCAGCGCGTAAAGACCCGATTTCACGGGGTTGAACGTGCGGTAGTCGGTTATGTTCAGGCGGACGCCGCCCAGCCCGTTCACTACTTCCGGCACATAGGTGACGCCCGGGATCCCGGCCGCGTTCATGAGCTGGGCGAAGCGGTTCGAGTCGATGTTCTTGCCGCCGATCCAGGTAAAGTCCGCCTGGTAGATGCCGGTGCCTTCGCCGAGTCCCGTGGCCATGTAGCAGAACGCCGCGTCAAGTGTCTTGATGGCAGGGGATGTGGGTATCCACGGAAGCCCTGTGTCCTGCCAGATCGTCTCCCGGGTATAGCCCTCCATTGGGACCACCGCGAGGTCGCACCCGATCTCCCTGTTGTAGAACCGGGCGAGCTCGCCGATGGTCATCCCGTGAGCCATTGGGAGGTTGTCCACTCCGACGAAGGTCTCCATCCCTTCATCCAGCACGGGACCTTCGACTATCACACCGCCGACGGGGTTCGGACGGTCCAGCACAACCACTTTCTTGCCGTACTTGGCTGCGGCTTTCATCGCGTAGTTCAGGGTTGAGGCGTACGTGTAGGTGCGGGCGCCAATCTCCTGGATGTCGAAGAGAAGCACTTCGATATCCTTGAGCATTGCTTCGGTAGGCATCCGGGTCTCGCCGTAAAGGCTGTACACGGGGATACCCAGGGTCGGGTGATCGTAAGAGGCCACGTAGGCGCCCGCCTTGGCCTGTCCGTCAATGCCGTGTTCGGGCCCGTAGAGAGCGACCAACTGGACTGTCGGGTCCGCCGCCAGCGCGTCAATCGTGCTGACTCCCTTGCTGTTTACGCCGGTCTGATTGGTGATGAGGCCGACCTTTTTCCCTTCGATGAGGTGATGGAACCGGCTGAAAAGCACTTCATTGCCTAGTTTGAAGGCGGGATTGACGGAGGGCGCCGCCAACGCCGTCCTTGCAACCACCGGTTGGCACAGCGCCGAGAACATCAGGAGCGCTGATAGGATTGCCGTCAGTATTCGCGTTTTCGGACTGACTGGTGATTTGTGGGGTCTAGTCATATTCGGGTCTCCTCGAATGTTTGGCTTTGCAGCAGGGTGATTTCCCGTCGAAACGCCTCGAATCCTCTGATTTGACGAAGGAGACCTCTTCCATGTTGCAGAAGCCCATGGTGACTAACCCGGCTGTCACCGGACTATCCTCTACAACCGAGGTGGCTACAATGACTTGGCGCATAGTTACCGGCAGTATCAGCCACGAGACCAACTGCTTCAGCCCTATCCGTACGGGTCTTAAGCAGTTCAGAGAGAGAGCCATGGCCGAGGGAGATGAGATGCTCCGGCGGGCCCGGGGCACCAAGACCTCCACGGGCGGGTTCATTGATTGGGCCGGCGAGTGCGGCGCCGAGCTCATCCCCACGATTAGCGCCTCCGCCACGCCATCCGGCATAGTCGAGCGCGAGGCTTACGACCTTTTCAAAGGCAAACTCCTCGACGGCATAAGGAGCAACCTACCTCGGGTCGACGGGGTCCTGCTCGCCCTGCACGGCGCCATGGTGGTGGAAGGTATCCCTGATGCCGAGGGCGACCTGCTCCGTTCCATCCGTGAACTTGTAGGGCCAAAGGTCCCCATAGTCTCCACGCTGGATTTCCACGCGAATCTCACCGACCTCATGGTGGAGACCGCTGATGGCCTCTTTGGCTACAACACCTATCCTCACGTGGACAGCTGGGAGCGGGCGATCGAAGCCGGCCGCTTCATGGCACGCCTGCTCAATGGCGAGATCCGCCCCGTCAGCGCTGTCGTGCGGCCTCCCATCGCTCCCGCCGTTGTCACCGCTAGGACCGGGGCGGGGCCGATCAAGGATCTGATGGAGATGGCATTTCGCATGGAGGAGCTGCCCGGTGTGCTGAATGCCAGCGTGTATGGCGGATTCGTCTACGCCGACATCCACGACGCGGGCCTCGCTTTCCTTGTCACAACGGACGGCGACCCGCAGCTTGCCCGGCGCCTGGCCCAGGAACTGGCCGACGCGGCATGGGGTATGCGGGAAAGGTTTGTCGCCGCGATGATGAGCCCGTCGGACGCAGTCAGGCATGCGATGGACGCTGCCAGAGGTCCGGTTGTGCTGGCTGACGTCGCCGACAACACCGGCGCCGGCGCTTCAGGCGACGGCACCGAGATCCTCAGGGCCCTGCTGGAAAACGACGCGAAGGATGCCGTGGTCATCACTATCCCGGACAGGGACGCGGTTGCCGAAGCGTTCAGAGTTGGAGTCGGGGGCGTCTTCGACCTCGAGGTCGGGGGCAAGTTCGATGACAGACACGGAGCGCCGGTAAGACTCCGGGGAGTGGTCAGGCTTCTTTCCGACGGCGTTTTCGTGAACCGTGGCCCCATGTCGACCGGGGCCAGGGGATTAATGGGGAAGACGGCTGTAGTGCAGGCCTTCTCCTCCGGGGAGGGCGCCTCGGCGGCCGCGAGCTCAGGTGGGAACCCGAGCGCCAGCGGCGTTGAGGTCATCTTGAACGAGTATCGCTTCCAGCCCGTCGATCCGGAAGCGGCCCGGTCTGTGGGGATCGACCCGGCCCACCGCAAGATAGTGGTGGTCAAGTCGTCGGTCCACTACCGCGCAGCCTACGAGCCGATCGCTTCGGAGATCATCGAGGTGGATGGCCCCGGACTGGCAAGCCCAAATCTCGACCGGTTTGAGTTCAGGCATATTCGCCGTCCCATGTACCCTCTGGACAGGGAGTTTGACTGGAAGGGGCACTAGTCCGCGAAAGGACCGGTGCCCCTCTCAAGAAGCCTACTCAGCTAGCGGGCAGTAGAGTTTCATCCGCAGGCCGTTCTCGAACCCTGTGGTGCCGTCTTTCTCGAAGTTCAGGTGCTCTTCGAGCCACTGGTGGCTGCCCATGAGGCGCTTATTCGCCCGCATCCACTCGCCGAGTTCCTGCCAGGCGAGTGGTATGACATGGCCCTGGAACATGGGGGCGGTAGTCCCGACAGCGTATTTGCCGCCTGGAACCTCCTTGACCCTGACCTCGCCGCTGCCGCGCGTGCCTTCAGGCACGGTTACCCACACTTCGTAACCGTAGGTGGAGCTCCCCGGACTGGGGTTCGGATTATTGAACCCGAACACCCTCGTCCCCGGGTTACCCAGTATCCCGGCGTCCTTAGCCCACTGCATCATGACCTCAAACGATTTGTGCTCGGGCTCAGTCCCCATTGCTCGGAAGTATGCCACCTTCATGGGAGAAAGGGTCTCGATCTCTATAGCCTGCACCCAACGGTTGCCCTTGTCGCTCACAGTTCTTCCTCCTCTTTTCGTTCTTGCGTGAAGCGGGAGGTAAAGGTCGACTTCAATCTCGGACGCCGGCGATCCGGCGGACAGGTGCTCCTCAAGCCACTGGTGGGCGCCGAGGGAGTACCTGCTGAGTTGCAGCCAGGCGTACATGTTTCGCCACGCCATCCCCGTCGCGGGAGCCAGCGCCCTGGTGACCGCATAGGTTCCACCGGTGAACTCCTTGAACCTGATGCGCTCATCCTTCGACACCGGCGTCTCGCTCACGAACCCCGTCCCGTCCAGCGTGATCCATGCTTCGTAGCCATACCGGTCCGATTCCGAACCGGGCTCACGATCGCTGAAGCCGAACAGCCGGACCGGGCTCTCGCCGCGAAGCAGGCCGTTTGCGCCTGCCCAGCGCAGCAAGGCATCCCACGCTTCGCGCTCAGGAGACTCGCTGAAGGCACGGCAATACGCCACACGGAACGGGCCCAGGTAGCGAACCACCTTGATGGATGGATCCACTTCCCCGGGACCGCCATCGCTCTCGGGCTCACTCGCAAAGTACGTCGTTAGGACGTCGATCCGGGCAAACGACTCCGGGACCTGCTTCGTCCTTCTCACGTGTCCCGGGCTCACACCCCATGCCTGGCGGAAGGCCTTGCTAAACGACTCTTGCGACGAGAACTGGTAGTCGAGGGCGATGTCCAGGATAGACCTCCCGGTGGACGCCACGTCCCTGGCGGCTTCGGATAGCCGCCGAAGCCTCAGGTAGTCCTTGATGGTCCTGCCGACCAGCGCGTTGAACAACCTGTAGAAGTGGGGAAGAGAAAAGCACGTCACCCGCGCAACGTCCTCCAGGGTGATGGGTTCGCGAAGGTTCTCCTCCATGAAGTCGATGGACTTCTGGATCCGCTCGTAGTTGTTCAAGCGCAGCTCCCCTCGCCCCCTAGAGTAGCCAGGCGGATGTGACTATTCCTGACAATTTCTATCATCTCATCTAGGGGCAGTCCATGGTACAATCTACATAAGTGGAATCCTGGGGGTAAGTGCCCTTTAGGAGAAGAGGAGGTTGTTTGGCGCATCCGCGCCGCCCGGATGGCAAGGGAGACCAAGAAGACAAGAGAACTCTCAGACGCCGTTAACACTCTTGCGCACGACCTTCGCACACCCCTTGCGTGTCTCAAGGGCTACCTCAGTCTTCTCGGTGAGGGCAAGTACAAGCCAGGATCGCCCGAATGGAACGAGTTTTTCGCGCTCTGTATCGAAGAGTGCGACCACATAGAGGCGCTTATCGAATCACTGGTGGAG
>CAZRRG010000073.1:0-11481 GCA_964602455.1 uncultured Eubacteriales bacterium
GCGGGACACCCGAGGAGCTAAGGAAGCCTTCGGAAGAAGCGCTCCCCGCCTTCCGGTCCCTGGAGCCGCGCCTGCCTGGTCTCGACGGATGGCTGTACCTGGATATCGAGACCACGGGGCTCTTTGGAGCCGCGACCGTGGCTTTCCTAGTCGGGTTCGGCGAGTGGGTGGATGGCGATTTCGTTGTGACCCAGCTCTTCCTGAGGGACCGCTCCGACGAGGAGTTCCTCATGGAGGAAGTCGGAAGGCGGATGGCGGGCAGGAACACACTGGTGACCTTCAACGGCAAGGCCTTCGACGTGCCTATGCTGTGGGGACGGTTTGCCGTCTGCGGCATGCGCCCTCCGGCGCCTCCGGCTGCCCACCTGGACCTTCTGTCTCTGGTGAGGAACCTGGGCAGGCGTCCTCAGTACGGTCAGAGTCTCAAGGAAGCCGTGAGGCGCTTCACCGGCGCTGTGAGGGATGGCGATATCCCCGGCAACATGATCCCTGCCCTCTACTACATCTACGAGCGCGACGGCGACCCTTCGATTCTGGATCCGGTCGTGAAGCATAACAGGCTCGACATCCTGGACATGGCTTGCCTCGTCTCAGTGTTGTGCCATGTGGTGGCCGGCGAGGATGCGGTATCCGACTGCCACGCGCTGGGAGGGGCCGGCAAGCTCCACCTGCGGAAAGGCAACCTCGACCTGGCCAGGAGATGCCTTACCGCCGCCCTCGCCAAGGCCCCCCACGTTGAGGATGCCCAGACAGTCGAACAGAACAGGTTGCTAGGGCATGTGCTGCGCAAGCAGGGCGATTATGTGGGCGGCGCCGAGGCGTTCGAGAAAGTGGTGGCGTCGGGTGAGGCAAAGGACGAGGACTACCTCTGGCTCGCAAGGTGCTATGAACTGGGGCCCCGCGACATCGCCAAAAGCCGCGAAGTGGTAGCGTCGGCTATTGCTCGCCACGAAGCAAGGGGTACCGAGCCTCCCCCCTCCCTCCTCAAGCGCATGCGACGGCTGGACTCCAAGATATCCTGAACGGCTCCGCCGCAGCGCCCCAAGAACCGTAACGACCTACCTACCGTTGCCGACCTGCGACGAGCCTGAGCTATACCTCCTTCTTGCTTGTCATAGATATTAGCGCAGAAGGAGGGATACCCTGTGCTGATATTCATGAGGCCTGGCACAAGGCTGCGCGTTGCCGGAGTGCTAGCCCTGGTCCTGATCCTCTTGGGAGTCCGCGCCGGCATCACTCTCTACGGGAGCGAAGAGGAGGCTATGGCCAAGATCGCTCCCCAAACCCGCGTCAAGACCTCGCTGGCAGCTGTCGGGCTCATGGTGGACGTGTCTTCGGCTCCCCCTGAGGAGATCGCGGCGGCGTTGGAAGCGCTTTCGTCGGTCCAGGCGAAGGCCACGTGGTTCTTGGACGCGACGACGGTTGAATCGTGCCAGGAAGTGGTGAAGGAGATCTCCGCCGGCGGCCACGAGCTGGGCATAAAGGGGACTGACCAGAAGGCAATCGACAAGCTTTCTGAAGCCGAGGTCAGGGACCGCCTTATTCGCGCCCGGCAGGCCCTGAGCCAGCTGGACTTGATCCCTGCGCCATTTCTTTACCCGCCATCGGGACGTTTCAGCGACACTGTGATGGCCGTAGCGTTCTCGGAGGGCATTAGCGCTGTGAAGCCTGCCCAGGATGCGTCCCGGATGAAAGGCAAGGAGGCGGAAGCTGCCGCCAAGCTTGCCGGTACCTTGGAGGCCGGAGACTTCGTCTTGATCCGGGTCGAAAAGAAGGGCCTGAAGCCTGGCGTGGCTTACCTGGCTGCCCTTCAGGAGAACTTGGCAGCGAAGGGACTATCTATGGCGCCTCTATCGGCCCTGGTAAGAGGGGTGAAGTAGAGATTCACATGGCCCCCAGTCGGATGAGCCGGCGCGCTACCGAACCCAGCGCGCGCACCAGATCGCCGGCGGGGGTCCTTCTATTGACCCACTCCGCCGCCACAAGGTCGGCGGACCCCACAGGGCTATCGCCTAGCTGCAGCAGGGCTCTGCCTACAGTCGCCCCTGCCGGGCAGGGAGCCTTGATGTAGTCAGGGACCTCCAGCTCGAGAGAGAGTTCCGGAGCATCCTTGGGTACACATCCCCAGAGGTCAGTCGCGCAGCGTAGAGCCACCTGTCCCGACACCGCCCCCAGCGCCGGGACTACGGTTACCGTCTCTCCCGCGCTAAGCGCCTTCTCCACCCGGTACTGGGTGAAGCCGTAATCAAGGAGCCGGGCAGCGTCGGACCAGCGATCGGCGGAGTTGAGCACGACCGCCAGGAGGCGCATCCCGTCTCTTGTGGCTGATGCCACAAGGCATTGCCCGGCCGACTCAGTGGTCCCGGTCTTGACGCCATCGGCTCCAAGGTAGACCCATAGCAGGCGGTTTGTGTTGGCAAGCTGCAACCTGACCTCTTCGGTCGCGTCCAGCACGTCTTTCTCCTTGGTGGCAACGAGGTTCCTGAAGTACGGGTGGCGCAGGCACGTTCTGGCGATCAGGGCCAGATCGAAGGCCGTGGTGTAGTGATTGGGGTCGGTGAGCCCATGAGGGTTGCGATAGCGGGTGTTGATGGCCCCTATCTCCTGAGCCCTTCGGTTCATCATGTCGAAGAAAGTCTCTGCGTCGCCGCCGATGTGCTCGGCGATGGCCCAGGCGGCATCGTTTCCGGAGTTCAGCATGAGGCCGTACAGTAGATCCTCCAGCGTGAAAACGTCGCCCGAGGAAAGGTACATGGATGAGCCGGGTTGATTGGCTGCTTCAGGGGACACCTCCACGTACTCCTCCAACCGGCCGTTCTCCAGGGCCAGGAGCGCGGTCATCATCTTGGTGATGCTGGCGGGGTACATCCTCCTGAAGGCGTTATGCTGAGCCAGAATAGCGCCGCTTTGCCACTCCATGAGTATGGCCGCCTCGCACGAGACATAAGGCGGCGGAGTTTCGGCGAGGGGCGACGCCCTGGAGCCACCGGGCAATACGCACAACGCCAATATGACACTAACGGCAATACGCAAGCAATGCCAAAACCCGCGGGGTTTTCCGTGCGCCAATGATCAGCACTCCTGAGAGATATCTATGGCGCTGCGGTTATGGTGATGTCCTTTACCGGGCCAAACTCACCGGCCAGCCCTTGGTCTTCCCCGTTGACTACCAGCGAAAGCACCCATGGTTTGCCTGCTCTGATGACGATCTCTGAGTCCGCGGTTACCGTCTCTTCCTGCCCTGGACTCATCGTCTTCTCGAATAGCAACTCTCCGTCTGCCACCACCCTGAGCCAGCAGTAGGAGTCATCGCTCTCACCGGTCTTGAGAGTAAGCTCGATGGGGCTCCCGTCTACCGTGAAGGTTACGGCCCCCGGATCCACGTCGGTCCTCGTTACCTTGGGAGCGGGAGGTTCAACCGGTTCAGTCACCGTAGGCTCTGTGGGCTCAGTGGGTTCACTGGGTTCACTGGGTTCAGTGGTCCCCGGATCGGAGCCAGGATCCGGGTCCGCCGCAACAGGCGGCTCAGGTTGAGGCTTGTTCTGCATCGTGTATACCGCATAGGCCCCTGCAGCCAAAGCGAGGATCAAGAGGAACACCCATACCGGTGAAGTCTTGCCTCTCCGGGGCCTTCTCTGCGATCTGGGTTGAGGCGTCTCTCTTACCGTAGCGGCGTGATGCGGAGGCGCGAGAGGGGCTGATGGCGCCGGCGGCGCACCTTTAGTGACGCTTGGCGGCGCAACAGGCCTTGCAGCAGGCGCCGGCTCACTCGGTTTCGAACCCGAGGGCGCCGGATCAGGCAGTAACTTCGGCGTCGGAGGCTCTTCGGGCTTGTCCGCAGGCTTTTTCGCCGGAGCAGCTTGATCGGGTCTTGCCGGTGCGGGAGGCTGCGGCTTGGGTTTTCCCTTAGGCGGCGGAGCGTCACGCTCTTCCAGTGCCTTTTGGTAGGCCATGGAGTACGCGGAGCCGTCAAGCCCGAGGAAGGTGGCGTAGGTCTTTATGAACGCCCGGAAATAGGTCGTGCCCGGGGCTTCGGTGTCGTCCCCTTCCTCAACCGCCAAGAGGTACTTGGCGCGCAGTCTTGTCTTGTTGCTGGCGTCCTCTATGGAGAGTCCCAGCGATTCGCGCCTGGCGCGGATCTCGGAACCTATCTCCCGGAGTTTCTCTCTGTACTCCAGATCACCGGCCACGAGCCTTCCTCCTCTCCGGCGAAGCCGAGCCGTCTCCTCCGACCGCGCGGGTCAAAGGAGAAGTCCTACGGCCTAAGCCTCGTGATCATCCTCGGGAAAGGCGATGCCTCCCTGAGGTGCTCCAACTTGCATATCCAGGACACCATGCGCTCGATTCCCAGTCCAAAACCACTGTGAGGGACGGAACCGAACTTACGGGTGTCCAGGTACCATCCAAACTCTTCCATCGGGAGCTTATGCTCCTCTATGCGGCGCTTGAGGAGGTTGTAATCGCTAATCCTCTGGCTGCCGCCAATTATCTCTCCGTAGCCCTCCGGCGCCAGGAGGTCCGACGCCAGAACGACCTCAGGCCTATCCGGATCCGGCTCCATGTAGAACGCTTTGGCCTGGGTCGGGTACCTGGTCACGAAGACCGGGCGGTCGAACATGGACGCAATATAGGTTTCCTGGGGGGACCCGAAGTCATCTCCCCACTCCATCTCCATCTCGGTGCCCTTCAGCGCCTTAACAGCGTCGTCGTAACTAATCCTGGGGAAAGGAGCCTTTATGTTGCTCAGATCGTCAGGGTTACGCCCAATTAGACGCAGCCCTGCTTCGTGGCGTTCCAAAACCCTCTTCACCACGAATGAGATCATGTCCTCCTCCAACACCAAGAGCTCCTCGAAAGACATGAAAGCAGCTTCTGGCTCCAGCATCCAGAACTCGGTGAGGTGGCGCCTGGTCTTGGATTTTTCGGCTCTAAACGTTGGCCCAAAGCAGTAAACCCTGCCCAGGGCCATGATGGTGGCTTCGTTGTAGAGCTGGCCGCTTTGCGAAAGGTAGGCCATCTCGTCGAAATACTTGGTAGCGAACAAGGTGCTTGTGCCTTCGCAGGCGTTTGGGGTCAATATTGGGGAACTAACCTCGACGAAGCCCTGCTCGTCCAAAAACTCCCTGGCGGCCCGCATTACTTCGGCGCGTATTCTCAGGATCGCGGCCTCGCGTGGAGTCCGGATCCAAAGATGGCGGTTATCGAGGAGGAACTCCGGCCCGTGTTCCTTCAGAGTTATGGGGTAGTCGGGCTCTGCTTCCGAGACTACGGTTATGTCCTTGACCTGGAGCTCGTAGCCTCCGGGGGCCCGGCTGTCCTCGTGGACGGTTCCCGTCACCATCAGCGATGACTCCTGGCTCAATCCGTCCACTCTCTTGAACTGTTCTTCGCCCAGTTCCGCCTTGGTTGCGACGCACTGGACGATGCCTGTCCCATCCCTAACGATGACGAACATGACCTTGCCCGATGAGCGCCGGTTATAGAGCCAACCTTTCACCCGCACTACTTCCCCATTGTGGGCCTTCAGGTTGGCGACTCTTACATCCACGATCTTGGCTGCGTCTTCTGACAAGGTTCATACCTCCCAGCATAGGTCTTACGCCTTATTCTATCGATACTATTGAGCTTCAGTTTCTAGTGTCAAGCAAAGATCTAAGGTCCCGACGCCCCTGAAAGCTCGGACAGAACCCGTCCCAGGGCCTCGATCGCTCTCCCGTAACCTGCCCAGTCGCCTGTCTTCAGAAGATCTTGAGCTAGGTTCCACAGTCGGTTCGCCTCCGCGATGAGCTCGGCTGTGGTGGAAGGTCCTCCTCCAGGTGGGGTAACCCCTGGCGTCTCGGGGACGCCTTCGCCGAAAAGCTGCTGAAGGGAGTCGGCCGTAGATGTCCCCATGACCACCCTGCCGTTGTAGTACATGAGCACTCGCTTGAGTTCGGGGATCTTCACCTGCGTGGCCTGCAGGTAGAGGGGCTCGATGTACAAGAGCGAGTCTTTGATGGGCAGCGTCAACAGGTTACCTCTGATGACCTGTGTACCGACTTGGCCCCACAACGTGATGTTCTGGGACACCGTTGGGTTCTGGGTGATCAACGACTCGACCTGCATCGGTCCAGGCACAAGTCTGTCCTTCGGGAACGTGTACAGGAGAAGCCTCCCGTACTCTCCCGGGTCGCATCTGGCGGCCAGCCAGGCCGTCATGTTGGACTTTCCTCTTGGGGTAAAGGGAGTGAGAAGCACGTACTCGTGCCGGTCGCCGCCGGGTATCTCCATGACGGCGTAATACGGCTGGACAGCTGACTCCTGGGTCCCGTAGATCTCCTTCGGGAGCTCCCAGTAGTCTTCTTTGTTGTAGTAGACGCTGGGATTCGTCATATGGTAGGTGAGCAGCGTCCTGCTTTGGATCTTGAAGAGGTCTTCCGGGTACCGGATATGCTCGACGAGCGACTGCGGCATTTCGGACATAGGCCTCAAGAGCTGCGGGAATATCTTGCTGTAGGTCTGAAGGATAGGATCCTCCGTATCCGCTTGATAGAAGGTGGTGTCGCCATTGTAGGCGTCTATCACGACTTTCACTGAGTTGCGGATGTAGTTCACGCCTGTAACTGGATCGGGCTGGCTGTATGGATAGTTGGCCGAGACCGTGTAGGCGTCTATCATCCAGTAGAGCTTTCCATCCGCCAGCACGATGTAAGGATCCGAGTCGTACATGAAGAACGGCGCGATCGTGCGCACCCTCTCCATGATGTTCCGCCTGAAGATCAACCTTGCTTCAGGAGTCATAGCCCCCGATACAAGGATCTGGTAGTCCCTGAACCGTAGCATGAAGGCAAGGCGATTGAGGAGGTTGCCCACCGGGACGCCGGCTGTGCCCTGGTAGAAGGTTGGGGCGATGTCCTCGGTTGCGGACCGGGGATAGTCGAACTCCGGCTCCTTGGTGTTCACTATGATGTACTGGTTGGTGAGCTCCCCGAAGTATAGCTCCGGCCTGTCCAGCCTAAGGTCGGTGGTGGTCCGGGGCGGTATGTCGGAGAACAGGTAGGCGGGCAGTCCTTCAGCCGAGATCTCGGAAGATGGGCTCATGACCACCCCGTAGCCGTGGGTGTACTTTAGATGCAGGTTGATCCACGATTGTGCCTCAGACGGCAAGGTTTCCACTTCCAGCTCTCTTGCCGAGGCCAACACCATCCGGTATTCCCCGTTCACCATGTACCGGTCGACGTCCACATCGTTGAAGCTGTAGTAGGTGCGGATCTCCTGCACCTGTGTGTAGGTGTCCTTCAGCACGCGGTAGTCCCACCAGCGGAAGTTGCGGACTGTTCCCTCGGCCTCGGCCAGGTCCTCGACTGTCAGGTTGTTGGCTGCTGGGAACTCTACTGATTCTACTCTATCCAGACCGAAGGCCTGGCGCGTAAACTTGATGTTGTGCTCGATGAATGGCAACTCGTATGCCAGCTCGTTGGGGGATACCGTAAACTGCTGCATGAAAGCCGGGTAAGCATACCCGACAACAATGCCTAAGACGACCAGACCGACGGCCGATATCGCGATGTACCGGAAACTGCGGACGACTAGTCCTAGAAGCGATAACGCCGCGCCCAGAACCGCAACGATCATGAGCAGCCTGTATGCGGGGACCTGAGCGTGAATGTCGGTATAGGATGCCCCGAATGCGACGCCCCTCGGCGAGTACATCAGGTTCCAGATGTCCAGTTGGTAGCCCCACGCCCTCAGGGCGAACAGCAGAGCGGCCAGAACTGACAGGTGCACCCTTGCTCGACGGTCAACCAATATGCGGCGTGGAGCCACCCGGAGATCTCCGAGCAGGAAGTAGGCCACTCCGGAGACCAGAAGCGAGGTCAGCAAAGCGACCCACAGGTGCTGCTGGACCAGGCGGTGTAACGGCAGGCTGAACAGGTAGAAACTCACGTCCTTGCCGAAGAATGGGTCGGCTATGTTGAACGGAGTCTGGTTCAGGTACGCCAGCACCACGTGCCATTGGGTAAAGGACGCGATACCGCCCAGGACTCCAATCACAAGCGCCGGCAGTATGGCCCAACGCTTCGCTTTGCGTGGAATGGTGATGGGGATGGGCATGACGAGCCCGCCAACCAGTGTCACGTCGGCGCGCTTCCAAAGGATGGCCCAAAGGTTAACCAGAGTGATCGAGAAGAAGATGAGCCCGCCTACGATGCCGGTAGCAGCCCTAGCCGATAAAATCTTGGTGAAGACCGACAAGAACCCGACTTGTTTGAACCACAGTATATCGGTGTAGAAGGTCGCGGCCCCCGTAGCAGTCAGCCCGATCACCACGGCTAGTCCAACAAGGACCCAGAGCCACCGCTGTCTCCCCATGAGCATAGAACCTCCCCACGTGTGTCGCGGCCTCGTGCCTTCCCGCACCGCGCCTGGGTGCTCCCCCAATTACTGGGAGTCTAACCCACCTTTCCCGATGCTATCCCCAGGAAATTCTAGGTGCGACGCGGTTATCCTGCGTAAGACGGCAAAGATGGCCTAGGTAGACAGCGATGCCGGATCCTCGAACAATGCCTGGGCCACAAATCCTGCCACGAATGCGCCCACGATCGCGATCAGGATCGCGTCGCCTCCAAACACATCCACAAGGGCCCCGGCGATGCCGCCTGCTGCGCCGCTCACTATCCCGGACCAGACATCCTTCCGCGTGAGCGGTTCTCCGCACGCAGCAGCGACTCCGATGTCGCCGGCGATGGCTCCAATAGCCCCCAGCAGGGCGCCCTCGAGTATTACGAGGGGGTCGAAGCCGGCATCGTCATGCAGGACCGGCTCCGGGCTCCCCGTCGGGGTGATCGACACCGTGAAAGACCGGGTATCCGTCTTTGGTTTCCGCATCTGGCAACGCCTCTACATCGCTTCATCGCCTCGTAAATCTCTACATAATATGAGGAAGGGCGGGCTCGCGCCCGCCCACAAACTATCCGCACAGCCGAAGCTCGTGCGTCTGGCCGCAGGACGCTTGCTTTGCCAAAGGTCAGCGCCGCAGCCGGTGGAACTCCGCCTACTTAATCATGGGCATCTTCAGCCCTAGCCTCTTCCCTGTCTCAATGGCGTCTTCGTATCCGGCGTCGGCGTGTCTCGCCACACCCATACCCGGGTCGGTGTTGAGCACCCTCGTGAGCCGCCAATCGGCCTCATCGGTCCCATCGGCCACGACAACCATTCCGGCGTGGATCGAAAGCCCGATGCCTACTCCTCCACCGTGGTGCACCGATACCCATGTCGCGCCCGAGACGGCGTTAATCAGAGCATTGAGGATCGGCCAGTCGGCGATGGCGTCGGAGCCGTCCTTCATACCCTCGGTCTCCCTGTAGGGGGACGCGACCGAACCGGTGTCCAGGTGGTCCCTGCCGATGACGATGGGGCCCTTGAGCAGCCCATCGCGCACCATCTTGTTGATATGGAGGCCGAACTTCTGCCTCTCGCCTAGGCCCAGCCAGCACACGCGGGACGGCAGGCCTTGCCACTTCACGTGCTTCTCCGCCTTCTGGATCCAACGTGCCAGGGACTTGTTCTCGGGGAACAGCTCCAGCACGGCTCTGTCTGTCGCGAGGATGTCGGCCGGGTCGCCGGAAAGAGCAGCCCACCTGAATGGGCCCCTTCCCTGGCAGAACAACGGACGGATGTATGCCGGCACGAATCCCGGGTACGCGAACGCGTCCTCAAAGCCGGCTACCTTCGCCTGGCCTCGTAGGTTGTTGCCGTAGTCGAACACGACGGATCCGCGGCGCTTCATCTCTACCATGGTCTCGCAGTGGCGCCTCATGGACTGCATCGATAGGCTCACGTACTTCTCGGGGTCCTGGGACCTTAGCGCCAGCGCCTGTTCATAGGTCATGCCGCCTGGCACATACCCGTTCAGAGCGTCGTGAGCCGACGTCTGGTCCGTGACCACATCCGGCACGATCCCCATCTTGAGGAGCTCAGGGTGAGTCTCGCTGGCGTTGCCCAGAACCGCTATCGACAGGGGCTTCTTCTCGGCGAGGGCTTCTTTGGCCATCGCGACGGCGTCCGCCAGGTCTTTGGCGACAACGTCCACGTAGCCCGTGTCAAGCCTTCGCTGGATCCGGGACGGATCGACCTCCACCACGATCGCCACGCCGTCGTTCATGGTCACCGCAAGCGGCTGGGCTCCGCCCATTCCTCCGAGGCCTGCAGTCAGCACGAGCTTGCCCGCGAGGCTGCCGCCGAACTCAATGTCCGCCAGCGATGCCAGGGTCTCGTAGGTGCCCTGGAGGATGCCCTGAGTCCCTATATAGATCCAGCTGCCGGCCGTCATCTGGCCGTACATCGTGAGTCCCTTGCCCTCAAGCTCCCAGAAGTCCTCCCAGGTGCCCCACTTGGGCACAAGCATCGCGTTGGAGATCAGGACTCGAGGCGCTAGACGGTGGGTCGGGAACACGGCTACGGGCTTGCCTGACTGCACCAGGAGCGTCTCCTCGTCGCCCAGATCCTTCAGCGCCGCGACGATTGCGTCGTAGCACTCCCAGTTCCGCGCGGCTTTGCCGGTACCGCCGTATATGATGAGTTCCTCAGGCTTCTCCGCCACCTCGAGGTTGTTCATGAGCATGCGGAGCGCCGCTTCCTGCTGCCATCCTTTGCATGACAGGTGCGGTCCCCTCGGGGCTTTCACGTCTCTAGCCAAGGCAAGTTGACCTCGCTTTCGTGGTAGATAATGGCGTCATAGAGCTTTCTCTACGATTTCCTTGACTCCTTCAGCGAACGAGCGCTCAGCGACCTCCTGGACAACAGCCGCTACCTCTGGATGAGCGTTGGCTACGCACGCGCTATGGCCCGCCCACGCTAGCATGTCCAGGTCGTTGAGGCTGTCGCCGATGGCAAGCACGTCCTCCCTCGCTACCTTGAGCTCGCGCGACAGCGCCTCCAGTGCCGAGGCCTTCGAGACTCCCGGTGCCTGGATCTCGATGAGATGCGGGAGGCTCAGGAGCACCGACACCGCAGGTCCAAACTCGTCTCGGAAAGCCTCCACGTGGGAATGTGCTCTCTCTGGTGGAACCCTCACGACTACCTGGGTCGGTGCGATGCCGCGGTCGTCCAGGCACGGGACGACTGCGATGTCGTAGGAGATGTACCCGCGGTACTGCTCGGTTTCCGGGCCGTCCCACTCGGTGAACATGTCTTTCCCGGCAATGTAGTAGAAGGGCAGGCGGAGTCGCCGCAAGCGAAGGGCTATCGAGCAGGCGGTCTCCGGGTCTATCGTCTTCTGCATCAAAGGTTCCCTGCCCAGAGCGCCGACCATGGCCCCTCCGTTGGTGATTACCGGACCGGTTACTCCCAAGCGCTCGAGGTACCGTTCGACCGAGCCGAACACCCTGCCGGTGGCTATGGTAAAAGCGCAGTTCTTGCTCTTGCAGTAGTCTACGACTTGCTTTGCGGTTTCGACCCCGAAACCGCCCGGGCCGATGAGTGTGCCGTCGAAGTCGCACG
>CAZRRG010000074.1:0-11309 GCA_964602455.1 uncultured Eubacteriales bacterium
TGCAGGTCCACGAGTCGTGTGGTCACCCTATTGAGTTGGACCGGGTGTTCGGCCAGGAGGCAGCCTTTGCGGGCACCAGTTTCCTCACCCCCGAGAAGCTCGGCAACTTCAGATACGGCTCGGACCAAGTGAACATCGTCGCCGACGCGACGCTGCCCGGCGGACTCGGTTCGTTCGGATATGACGACGAGGGCGTCCCGGCGCAGCGCACCGTCATTGTGGACAAAGGAGTGTTCAAGAACTACCTGACGTCGAGGGAGACGGCTTCCGAACTCGGACAGGTGTCCAACGGTACCGCCCGGTCCGACGGCTGGAACCACATCCCGATCATCCGGATGACCAACATCAACCTGGAGCCCGGCGATTGGACGCTTGACGAGATGATCAAAGACACCAAGGAGGGTGTCTTCCTTGAGACCAACAAGTCCTGGTCCATCGACGATCGCCGCCTCAACTTCCAGTTCGGTGTCGAGATGGCTTACGAGATCAAGGACGGAGCTTTGGGACCGATGCTTAAGAACGCCAACTACACCGGGATTACCTACGAGTTTTGGCGGTCCTGCGACGCGGTTGCGGGAAAGGACGAATGGCATCTCTGGGGAATCCCCAACTGCGGAAAAGGGGAGCCCGGACAGGTCGCCCACGTCGGGCACGGCACCGCGCCGGCCAGGTTCCGCAACGTGAAAGTAGGAGTGGGCAAGTGGCAGTAAGAGTTTCAGGAGGTGCAGCTCATGAAGGTCTACATATCGGTTGACATGGAAGGCGGGACCGGTATAGCCAGCGCCAAGCACATGGCTGACGCCGGGTACACCAGGATGTGCAAGCTGCTGACACAGGAAGTTAACGCTGCGATCGCCGGGGCGTTCGATGCCGGGGCCACAGAGGTTCTGGTGAATGACGCCCACGGCAGCATGACCAACATCCTGATCGAGGATCTGGACGAGCGCGCCGAACTCATAAGCGGCAGCAACAAGTGGCTTTGCCAGATGGAGGGCATCGATGAGACCTACGATGCCGCGTTCTTCATCGGCTACCACGCCCATGAGGGCAACGAGGACGCCGTGCTGAACCACACCATAATGGGCGCCGCCGTGACCGAGATAAAGCGCAACGGCGTTGTGGTGGGTGAGACCGCCATTAACGCCGGCATCGCCGGCGCGTACGGGGTCCCGGTGGTACTGGTGGCAGGCGACCACATCCTCTGCGCAGAGGCTAAGAGGTTCCTGGGCGACAACATCGAGACCGTGACCACCAAGCGTGCCATCGACCGTTACGCGGCCCGCGTGCTCCCGCCCAGGAAAGTCCAGACCCTGATGAGGGAAGCAGCAAAGAGGGCTCTGGCCAACCGGGCGTCGGTGAAGCCTCACAAGATTGAAGGTCCTATAGAGTTCCAGCTCACGACCAAGCTCACCAGCATGGCGCACATGTGCTGCGTGTTCCCGGTTGTGGAGCGACGGGGGCCCAATGTGATCGCGGTCAAGGCTGACAACTACGTCGATGCATACAAGCAGCTTCTGGGATGCCTCATCATCTCCAAGACGGCCGCAAGCGGGTGGATAGGGTAGGTTCGTCGGCAAAGCGCGTGGAGTGCTAGCCTGAAGTCGATACTGGTCCGGAGATTTCGCCGCGGATGCGAGGATACACCTCAACATCGGCGGCGATGTCCTTCCGGTTCCGGTATAATGCCCTTAGCAGCCGCGAATACATAAGGAATCGGTTGGTGACTCATGCCCAAAGACATCCTGCAAGGCCTCAACCCGAAGCAAGTGGAGGCAGTCACGCACGGAGAAGGACCGCTCCTCATTCTGGCTGGCGCCGGGTCAGGGAAGACCACGGTCCTCACCAGGCGTGTTGCCTATCTGATATCGCAAGGTGTTTCGCCCCGGTCCATTCTCGCCATCACCTTCACCAACAAGGCAGCGGAGGAACTCAAGACCCGCATTGTGTCGCTCCTTGGTGAAGACGCCGGCAGCGGTGTATGGGCCATGACATTTCACGCGACCTGCGTGCGCATACTCCGGGCCGAGTTCCCGTCTCTAGGCAGGTCCGGAAGCTTCTCGATACTGGATGACGGAGACCAGCTGCGGGTTATGAAGCAAGTGCTGAAGGAACTGAACCTGTCGGAGAAGATGTACCCTCCTGCCGGGCTCTTGCGGTCAATATCCCGCGCAAAGGATGAGCTGAAGGGACCCGAGGAGTACGCCAGGAGCGCCCAGACCTTCTTCGAGACCAGGGTTGCCCAGGCGTACGGCCTGTACCAGAAGAAACTCGGCGAGCAAGACAGCCTGGACTTCGATGACCTCATCATGCAGACGGTCTTCCTGTTCCAGGATAGGCCCGACATCCTGGCAAAATACCAGAACAGATTCCGGTACATCATGGTCGATGAGTACCAGGATACCAACCGCGCGCAGTACGAACTGACGCGCCTTCTGGCGTCCGCGCCTCCCCACAACATCGCGGTGGTAGGGGACGACGACCAGAGCATCTACACCTTCAGGGGCGCCGACATCCGCAACATCCTTGAGTTCGAGAGGGACTATCCCGGATGCCATGTGGTGAAGTTGGAGCAAAACTACAGGTCGACCCAGGTCATTCTTGACGGCGCCTACCACGTTGTGAGCAACAATTCCATGAGGAAGGACAAGCGTCTCTGGACCTCGTCCGAAGGCGGATTGCCCATTACCCTGTACGCGGCCCAGAGCGGCGAGGATGAGGCGCGGTTTGTGGCAGGAGAGATTGAGGGCATCATTGATGCAGGGCGTCCTCTGAGTTCTTGCGCTATCCTGTTCAGGACCAACGCCCAATCCAGGCTCTTCGAGGAGCAGTTCATGGACCGGGGGATCCCCTACGCGATCCTATCGGGGCGCAAGTTCTACGAGCGCAAGCACAACCGGGACGCTATCGCCTACATGAGGCTGCTACTCAACCCAAGGGACTTTGTCTCCTTGGAACGGGTGATCAACGAGCCGCCCAGGGGACTGGGTCCGGCGGCGTTCGCCAAGATCGCGGATCACGCCAGGGAGACCGGCAAGACCCTGGTGCAGTCCCTTATGGAGGCCGCATCGATCAAGGGACTTACCGCGCCACAGAAGAAGGCCGCGACAGAGCTGGGAACGACACTCCACGAGGTCGCCGGGAAGGCGCAGGCGCAACCGCTGCACCACACTCTTAACGAGGTCCTGGAGAGGACAGGCTATTTGAGGCACCTCGACGCTCAGGGGACCTCCGAGAGCGAGAGCCGCCTCGAAGACCTGGACCAGCTCATGATTTCGGCCAGGCAGTTCTGGGAGGGCGAGGGCGAACGTGGATTGGCCGAGTATCTTGAGCAAGTCGCTCTGGTATCGGACCAGGACAGCTACGACCAAAAGAAGGACGCCTGCGTCATGGGGACTCTGCACTCTGCCAAAGGGCTGGAGTTTGAGACGGTGTTCCTGGTGGGCATGGAGGAAGGGCTGCTGCCTCACGTGAGGTCCATCATGGACGAGCGGCAGCTCGAGGAAGAACGGCGGCTCATGTATGTTGGCATGACCCGCGCCAAGAAGCATCTGTACCTTACGTTCTCCTTTGCGCGGGAGATGAACGCCGGTTCTACGAGAATGAAAGTGTCGAGGTTTGTTTCTGAGATCCCGAGGGAGCTTCTGGATGTGAAGACCTGGGAAGGGTAGCTAGGCGGGGAGGCGGTGCTCGTGAAGGACCTTTCGGATCGTGAGATCGTAGAGCGGCTGGAGTCCCTGAGGGAGCAGGTGAGGGAGCACCAGTACCGGTACTATGTTCTGGATAACCCAACGATCTCCGATGCGGAGTATGACGCGCTCTACCGCGAACTGGAGCGAATCGAGTCTGAGCATCCGGACCTTGTAACGCCGGACTCACCCACGCAAAGGGTCGGTGGAGAGGTCTCAACCGCGTTCAGGTCGGTTCCGCACAGGAAACCCGTCCTCAGCCTGTCCAACTCCTTCACGGAGGACGAAGTGCGGGCTTTTGACCGCAGGATCCGTGACTTCGCCGGCGTCGATCGGCGCCTATCCTATGTCGTGGAACCCAAAATCGACGGGCTTTCCGTCATACTCCGGTACGAGGGGGGAAAGCTGTCGCTGGCCCTCACTCGCGGCGACGGGCTAACCGGTGAAGACGTAACCCGCAACGTCAGGACGGTCAAGGCGATCCCCCTGCAACTGCGGAGCCTCGACCTATCGGGTCCGCCGTCCTTCCTTGAGGTAAGGGGCGAGATCTACCTTCCCAAAGCCGACTTTGCCAAGTTGAACGAGGAACGGGATGCCCTGGGGCTCACCACCTTCGCCAACCCCCGGAACGCGGCGGCGGGGTCTCTAAGGCAGCTGGACCCCAAGGTTACCGCCCAAAGGCCGCTACGTGCCCTGGTCTATGAAGCCAGAGAGGTCGTCGACTCACAGGGTGTGCCCGTGGTGTGGCAGACCGAAGTAGAGACCCTCTCGAAGTTGAAGGCTCTCGGGTTTCCGGTACCGCCCTACGACCTTTGCGGATCCCTGGATGAGCTCTTGGCGCGCATACCGGAGTGGGAAAGCAAGAGGCACAATCTTCCCTATGACACCGACGGGATCGTCGTGAAACTTGACGACAAGGTGCTGGGCGAGAGCATGGGGGCGACCGGGCATTCCCCCCGGTCGCAGCTGGCCTACAAGTTCCCGGCGGAGCAGGTTGAGACCCGGGTGTTGGATATCGAGATTACCGTGGGCAGGACCGGCGTTCTCACTCCAACCGCGATCTTGGAGCCGGTGAGAGTAAGCGGCTCCACCGTCTCCCGGGCCGTTCTCCACAACGAGGACGTGATAAGGGAGAAGGACGTCCGGATCGGCGACGTTGTCATACTGCACAAAGCAGGAGAGGTTATCCCTGAGATAGTCTCCGTGCTCAAAGAGAAGCGTACCGGGCAGGAGAGTGAGTTCGTTTTCCCCGCGAACTGCCCTGCGTGCGGTTCCGACGTTGTACGGCTTCCGGGTGAAGCGGCTCACAGGTGCACGGGAATGGCATGTCCCGCGCAGCTGCGAGAGCACCTCATCCACTTTGCTTCTCGCGACGGAATGGACATCCGCGGCCTCGGCCCTGCGATGGTTGACTTGCTCCTCGCGGCTGGGCTCGTCAAGGATGCCGGCGACCTATACAGTCTCACCAAGGAGCAACTGGCATCGCTCCCGAGGATGGGAGAGAAGTCCGCCGAGAACCTCCTTGAGGCCATCAGGGGCTCTGCCGACAGGTCCCTTGCAAGACTCTTGTACGCTCTCGGTATAAGGCATGTCGGACAGAGGACAGCGGAAACCCTGGCGGATAGGTTTCTGAGCCTGGACGCTTTTCTCGCCGCGACCCCAGAGGAGTTGTCGGAGGCCTCAGACGTTGGTCCAGAGACCGTGAGGTCTATCGAGATATCCCGTTCCCAGGAGTCCATGAAGGCCCTTGTGCAGAAGCTCAAGAGCGCAGGAGTCAAGGCTGCCACTGAGACGGCGACCGGCACGGCTCCAGCCGGAGGACCTCTGGAGGGAAAGACGGTTGTTGTGACCGGCACTATTCCAGGGATGAGCCGGTCCGAAGCCGAACAGCGGATCCGGGAACTCGGCGGCAAGCCGTCTTCGTCGGTTTCAAAGAACACGTACGCTGTGGTGGTCGGAGAAAGCCCCGGCAGCAAAGCCCAGAAAGCCAGAGAGCTGGGTATCCGGATTATCGATGCGGAGGAGTTTCTCAGATGGAAATAGACGTGAAACATGTGGCCGACCTGGCCAGGGTCCGGCTGTCGCCGGAGGAGATGCAGGAGATGGAGAAAGACCTGCGCGGCATCCTATCTCACATCGAGAGGCTCAAAGAGGTCCCGGTGGATGACGTCCCGCCGACCTTTGGTCCGGCCAAGTCCGCCGGACTCCGGCTCGAGGAGGATGCGCCCAAGCCGGGGCTGCACCGCGATCAGGTCCTCAAGATGGCTCCAGCAACTCTGGACGGCAACATCCTGGTGCCGAAGGAGGCGCGGTGACGTGGAGATATGGGAACTGTCCGCTAGAGAGATAACGGAGAAAGTCAGGGCAAAGGAAATCTCAGCGCTAGAAGTCGCGGAAAGCTTCTTCGCCAGGACAGCTCAGGTGGAACCGAAGATCTGCGCCTACCTGGAGCTCATGGAGCCCGAAGCTCTTGCGCAAGCTGCCAAGGTCGACGCGGCCATCGCCAGGGGTGAGGATCCAGGGATCCTGGCCGGGCTGACGGTTGCCGTGAAAGACAACATCAATGTGAAGGGCGTCAAGTGCACATGCGCCTCGAAGATACTTGAGGGTTACGTTTCGCCGTACGACGCGACCGCCATAAAGCGCCTAAAAGCCCAGGGAGCGGTGATCGTCGGAAAGACAAACCTGGACGAGTTCGCAATGGGTTCGTCCACCGAGAACTCGGCGTTCGTCGCAACCAGGAACCCGTGGGATGTCGAGAGGGTTCCCGGGGGCTCAAGCGGCGGCTCGGCCGCTGCCGTCGCAGCAGGCATGGCTTCGCTGGCGCTGGGCTCGGATACCGGCGGTTCTGTAAGGCAACCGGCTGCGTTCACCGGGACTTACGGGATGATGCCGACCTACGGCCGGGTATCCAGGTACGGCCTGGTCGCATTCGGCTCTTCCCTTGATCAGATAGGTCCATTCGGAAACAGCGTGTGGGACTGCGCCGCTTTGCTTTCCGCGATAGCCGGCCACGATCCCCGCGACGCCACCTCGGCTGAGAAGCCGTCCGAGCAGTTTGCCGCGCGCCTGGGACGCCAGGTGAAAGGTATGAAAGCCGGCGTTCCCCGGGAGCTCTTGGGACTGGGGGTCGCCCCTGGAGTCCGCGAGGCTTTTGACCGGGCCCTTGCGGTACTCTCCGGATTGGGCGTCGAGATCGAAGAGACCAGTCTCCCGTCAGTGGGGTATGCCTTGGACGTCTACTACATAATCGCTCCGTCGGAGGCATCCTCCAACCTGGCCCGCTTCGACGGTGTACGCTACGGTCTGTCTCTGCGCAGCGGAGACCTTCAGGATATGTACCTCGACACTCGCGGCAAGGGGTTCGGCAAGGAGGTCAGGCGCCGGATCATGCTGGGCACCTTTGCGCTGTCGGCCGGATACTACGATGCCTACTATCTCCGGGCCGCCAAGATCAGGACCTTGCTCCGCCGCGAGTTCGACGCCGCCTTCTCCAAGTTCGACGTTCTCCTGTCGCCGACGACGCCAACGGTGGCCTTCAGGGCCGGGGAGAAGATCGATGATCCCCTGGCCATGTACCAGGCTGACGTGCTGACGGTCCCCGTGAACCTGGCCGGTATCCCCGCTCTGTCGATGCCGTGCGGCTTGGCCGAAGCCGAACCGAGCTCTGGCCGCGATCTACCGTGCGGATTGCAGATCATGGGCAGACCCTTCGACGAGGAGTCCGTGCTCCAGGTAGGATACGCCCTGGAAGCCGAAATCGGGGAGCAGCTACGTCAGAGGACCGCCGAGATGCGTGTGGCCCTCCTGGCCGCCAAGGAGTGTGATCCCGTTGTCTCATAGGGAGTACGAGATGCTGATCGGGCTCGAGGTCCACGCCGAGCTCGCCACAACAACCAAGATGTTCTGCCGGTGCCTCTCGAGATTCGGCGATCCCCCGAACACCAATGTATGCCCTGTGTGCATGGGCCTTCCCGGGTCGCTCCCGGTGCCCAACCACGAAGCCGTGAGGCTGGGCGTGCGCGCCGCGCTCGCTCTCAACTGCCAGGTTAACCTGGAGAGCAGCTTTGATCGCAAGAACTACTTCTACCCAGATCTTCCCAAGGGGTATCAGATAACCCAGTTCGAGAGGCCTTTGGCCCAGGGCGGGTACATTGAGATACAGGAGCCGAAGAAAAGGATCCGCATCCGCAGATTGCACCTTGAGGAAGACGCGGGCAAGTCGGTCCATGCCGGCGAGGACATCACCACTGCGGCATACTCGCTGGTCGACCACAATCGCTGCGGCGTGCCCCTGGTTGAGATCGTGTCGGAGCCCGATATGACGTGCCCCGATGAAGCGAGGCAGTACCTGGAGAACCTCCAGAAGATCCTGCAGTTCGTCGGCGTATCGGACGTCAAAATGGAAGAGGGCTCGATGCGGGTAGACTGCAACATATCTGTGAACCTCAAGGGTGAGCCTCCGGGAGTACCTGTGGAGCTAAAAAACCTTTCATCGTTCAGGGCTGTAGTCCGCGCTCTGGGCTATGAGTTCAAGCGGCAGTCCCAGGCACTTGAGAATGGGGACAAGATCATCCGCGAGACCCGCCACTGGGATGAGTCCAAAGAGGTAGCGTATTCCATGAGGACAAAGGAGTCCAGCCAGGACTACCGGTACTTCCCCGAGCCAGACCTTCCGGGACTCTCCCTTACACAGGAGTTCGTCGACGAGGTTAAGCGGACGATGCCTGCGCTTCCGTCCGATATCGTGAGGCGGTACGTGGAGAATTTGGGGCTCACGCCGTATGATGCCGGAGTCCTCACTCAGAGCCCAAGCCTGGTAGCGTACTTCGACAGGTGCGTCGAGGCCGGAGCCGAACCAAAGACCTGCTCGAACTGGATTACGGGCGACCTCCTGGGTTATCTCAAGTCAAAGGGGATACCGTATGACCGGATTCCTGTGACGCCTCAGAACCTGGCCGGTATGCTCGCTCTGATCAAAGAAGGGACGATCAGCGGCAAGATAGGGAAAGACGTCCTCGTGAAGATGATTGAGACAGGAAAGGATGCGGCCAGCATAGTTAAAGAGGAAGGGCTAACTCAGGTATCGGATGACAGTGAACTGGCGGCTGTGGTGGAGTCCGTGCTGGAAGCGAACCCCGCGGCAGTAGTCGATTATGTGAACGGGAAGCAGAATGCGCTGGGGTTCCTGGTCGGCCAGGTCATGAAAGCCACCAAGGGCAGGGCAAACCCGGCAAAGGTAAACGCCCTCCTCAAAGAGAAGATGCTATCTCGGTAAGCAAGGCATAACCTATGTGGGAAGAGGGTGCAGGGTATGGGCTTGGGACAGGCTTCGGAGGGACAGCATGCCAAACTGACCTTCGTTGCCTCTGTGCTGGGCAGTTCCCGCGTTCTCTACTCTGAGCCTATGAGCCGGCACACGTCGTTCCGGATAGGCGGACCATGCGATCTCCTGGTCATGCCCGATGATCCCTTGGACGCTGTTAAGGCCTACGCGGCATGCCGGGAACAGTCCATCCCTTGCAGGGTGATAGGCAACGGCACAAATCTCTTGGTGCGAGACGGCGGATTCCGCGGGTGTCTCATCAAGATGGCGCCTGGCGCCTCGGGGATAGAGTCCATCGACGATTCCTCCCTACGGGTGGCGTCCGGTACCCTGCTCCCATCACTGGTACAGTTTGCTCTGTCTCAAGGGCTTTCCGGCCTGGAGTGGGCCACCGGGATTCCCGGGAGCGTCGGCGGCGCCGTCGCAATGAACGCCGGCGCGTACGGCGGCGACTTTGCCTCCCTCGTTCGGAGAGTCCAGGTGGGAATGCCCGACGGGAAGATTGCATGGATGGACTCTCACGAAATCGGGTTTGGGTACAGGCACTCCATTTTCACCGAAAGGGACGACCTGCTGGTACTCGGGGCCGATATCCGCCTTACGCCGGGAGACCGTAACGCCATCCGGGAAGTGATGGTGAAGAGGGCCAAGGAGCGGGAGGCAAAGCAGCCTCTGGATATGCCTTCGGCGGGAAGCGCGTTCCGCCGCCCGCAGGGCCGCTACGTCGGAGCGATGATCGAAGAACTAGGCCTGAAGGGCGCCAGGATAGGCGGGGCCCAAGTGTCTGCCAAGCACGCGGGCTTCATAGTGAACACCGGGAATGCGAGTTCCAAGGACGTGGAAGACCTTCTCAATCTCGTTAAGGCTAAGGTCAAGGAGCACTTTGACGTCGACCTGGAGCCCGAGATTGTCGTCCTGGGGGAAGACGCCCCGGCTGTCCCTCAAGACGAGTAACAGATGGCTACAGGCGTCGCCAAGGTGACGGGCCTCAACCATAGAGGCGAGGGAGTGGCCAAAGCGACTTCCGGCCCCGACCAGGGGCTTGTTGTGTTTCTACCGGGCACGGTTCCCGGCGACCTCTGCGAGTACTCTGTTGTGGAGCGCAAGAAGAACTTCATCCGTGGGCGAGTCACCAACCTCCTCGAGGCAGGGCCCGGTAGGGTGGACGCGGTTTGCCCGGTTGCGGCGCTTTGTGGCGGCTGCACCTGGCAGCACCTCTCTTATGACCTCCAACTGCTGTGGAAGAAGCGTATTGTTGAAGAAGCCTTGTCCCGGATTGCCCGCATAGAGGACTGCGAGGTACGAGACTGTCTCCCATCCCCGCAGATCACCGGCTACAGGAACAAGGTAGAAGTCCCGCTCGCGGTCTCAAACGGCAAGGTGATCACCGGGTTCTACCAGCCTTACAGCCACCGGGTTGTTCCCTCCGAAGAATGCGTGCTTGAGCATCCGTTGGCTCGGGAAGTCGTCCTGCGGATGGTAGAGGAAGTGAGAGAGCGCAGGTACAGCATTTACGATGAGCGGACCGGACGGGGGCAAGTCAGACATGTCGTGGCGCGTGTCGCTCCCGGTACGGGGGAACGCATGGCGGTGCTGGTAGTCAACGGGCGGTCAATCCCGAGAGAGTCCCAGTTTGCAGCCGCTGTTGCTTCATCGCTGGACAACCTGGTCAGTGTGGTCCTGAACACCAACACTGAGAGGACCAACATCATCCTGGGTGAAACAAGCAAAGTGCTCTACGGGAGGTACCACATCGAAGACCTATTCGGCGATGACCAGCTGGGCCGGCTGCGTTTTCGCATATCGCCTCTGTCTTTCTACCAGGTGAATTCGCCGCAGGCTGCCCGGTTGTACCGCCTCGCGCTCGACGCGGCATCGATAGATGGTGGACTTGTCTTCGACGTGTACTCCGGGATAGGCACCATCACGCTGTTCGCTGCGCAGCGAGCCTCGCTGGCGGTCGGCATCGAGGAAGTGGGCGATGCCGTACGCGATGCCAGGAAGAATGCCGAGTTGAACGGCATTCAGAACGTGAAGTTCAGGGAAGGGCGTGCGGAGCGGATCCTGTCCGCGAGTATCCGCGATTACGGCAGGCCCGACGCCGTGATCCTCGATCCCCCCAGAGGGGGCGCCGAGGAGCCTGCGCTGAGGGCCATAACCCATGCCAAACCGCGGAGCATTGTCTACGTCTCCTGCAATCCTTCTACCCTTGCCCGCGATCTCATCGTTCTGGGGCAGGACGGCTACCGGTCATTGTGGGTACAGCCGGTGGATATGTTCCCCCAGACGCCGCATGT
>CAZRRG010000075.1:0-10964 GCA_964602455.1 uncultured Eubacteriales bacterium
CAACTGCCCACGTTCTCCTTCACAGCCCACACATATGCCTTATATGTTACTGCAAGAGGTCGGCGCCGGCATCCCGCTCCGCCCTCAAGTAGTGGCGGTACAAGAGGTACGCCAGCACTGAACCGGTCGACTCAAAGACCGACCAGAATGCTCTTGAAAGCATCAGTTGGCTCCCCCCCGTTCTTCGTCCCTTTCCGGCATTATACCATCAGGACTGGGGGTCCGAAAGCAACCGCTGCCTCACTGCTTCATAAAGCAGCATCCCCGAGGCCACGGCGACGTTCAAAGACTCGGTGTCGCCGGGCATCGGGATGGTGATGGTCTTCCCCGGCCCGTCCAGGACCGCTGCAGGAAGTCCTCTGGCTTCGTTGCCGACGACGACGGCCGAGGGCCGGCGCAACGGCGCCTGCCAGGGAGCCAGGCCTGCGCGGGGCGCGGCCTTGTACACCGCGACGCCGGATCTCTCGAGGCCCGCCAGGATCTCCACCGGGTCGAGCTCCGGGTCCCGCTCCTCGAGGTTCACCTTGAAGGCCGCGCCGGCCGATGAACGGATGCACTTCGGCGAAAAAACGTCTGCGCTCTCACCGCAGAACACAAGCGCGCTGACGCCCGTCGCGGCCGCCGCCCTCACCAGGGTTCCGGCGTTCCCAGGGTCCTGGATATCGAACCCGTAGAGATATAGCGGCTCTTTCCACGGCGAAGCAGGCGGGCCCGACGGGTACCTGAATGGGAACGGGAGAACACAGAGGATGCCCACCGGACTGCGGAGTTCCGACATGCGCTCGAATAGATCGTCGGGAACGACGTGCATAGGAAAGCCCGGCACCTTGCCGCCAAGCGCCTTCTCAACGCGCGCGTAGACCGAAGATTCGGCGAAAGAACGCGAGACGACCATAAACTCGACCTCGACCCCTGCCTCCAATGCGGAAACAACGGAGGGAGGTCCCTCGGCGATGGTAAGGGACGAGCTCAGGCGCCCCTTTTTGGCGTACAGGCTCTTAGTGAGCCTCCAGGGTACTTCGGTCAACGCTTACCCTCTTTCAATCAGCCTGCTGAGCTTCTCTACCCCTTCGTTGGGACCAACAGCTACCAGAACGTCAGTCTCACGCAGAGGTTCGTCAGGGCTCACAAAGACGTTCACGTTCTCGTTTCTCTTGATAGCCACTACCGTGAGTCCCATGCGGTTGCGGAGGTTCAGGTCCCTCAGCGTGCGGCCCGCCATCGCCTTTGTGACCACGATCTCCATGACGCTTATGTCGTCCGACAGCTCGATATGGTCAATGACGCTGCCGGAAACCAGGGAATACGCGACCCTTTCCCCCATGTCCTTTTCCGGGAAAATGACCGTGTCGGCCCCTATCTTTTCGAGTATCTTGCCGTGGACGTCGCTGGCCGCCTTCACGATCACTCGCCTTACGCCGAGTTCCTTGAGGCGCAGCGTCGCCATGAGACTGGCCTCAAAGGCCTTCATGGCTACCACCACGACGTCGAAGTTCCGGAGGCCAAGGTCGCGCAAGGTGCCGTCGTCGGTGGCATCGGCCTGCACAGCCTGGGTCACGAGGGGGGCCATGGCGTTCACCCGATCCTCGTCCACATCGACGGCCAGGACCTCATGGCCCATCCTGGCGAGAGTCGAAGCCAGACTGCTGCCAAACCTTCCGAGCCCTATTACCGCGAACTGCTTTGCCATTTTACTCAACTCACCTTTACCTGCTTAGCCTATGGTTACTCTTTCCTCAGGATACCGCGCATTGCCGTTCCCCCGGCGGCTCGATATGGCGATGGCCAGCGAAAGCGGGCCGACCCGCCCGGCGAACATCGTCAGGGCAAGGATTATCTTGCTTGCCGCCGTAAGGCCCGGCGTCAACGCCCGGGAGAGCCCGACGGTGCCGAACGCCGAGACCACCTCGAATAGGACGTCCAGGAACGGGGCTCCTTCAAGTCCGGAGATCGCCATGGTAGCCGCCGCCACAAGGGCCAGGGATAGCAGGATGATCGTGAGCGCCTTCTGGACGACGTCCGCCGGCAACCTGCGGTTTCCGACCTCGACATCGTGAGCCCCGGTGACGGACGCGCCCACCATTCTGGCAGCTACCGCGAACGTGGTGGTCTTGACTCCGCCTCCGGTCCCGCCCGGCGACGCGCCGATGAACATGAGGATGATTGTCAAAAACGCTGCCGGAACCCGCAGGTTCTCCTGGAGTATCGAGTTGAACCCCGCGGTCCTCGGCGTGACGGACTGGAACCATCCCGAAAGCAGTTTGCCCTTCAGTCCCATTGGCGCCAACGTGCCCGGGTTGCTCCATTCCATCGCCAGGAATGCAAGCGTCCCCAACGCCAAGAGCCCCAAGGTCATCTTGAGGACCAGTCTTGAGTGAAGGCTGAGCGCGTTCCACCGGAACCGGTTCACCCAGAGATCTACGATCACGTGGAATCCGAGACCGCCGAATATGACCAGAAAACTCACCGTTAGGATGACAGTCGGATTGCTGCGGAAACTCACCAGACTGTCCCCGAGGATATCGAAGCCCGCGTTGCAGAACCCCGAGACAGCGTGGAAAAGCCCCTGAAACATTGACTCGCCGAACGGCAAGCGCCTCTCCATCCCGATTGCCGCTCCCAGTATCACGGCACCCAGGAGTTCGAAGACCAGGGTGCAGACAATGATCCTCCTCGCCAGCGATACCAGGCCTGCCAGCCTCCCCTGCCCTGTTTGCTCCTGCAGGAGGACCCGCTCGCGGAGGCCGATGCGCCTACCCGTGAGCAGCGCGTGCATGGTCGCGAAGACCATGAGCCCCAGTCCGCCAAACTGGATGAGCAGCATGATTACCGTTTGGCCGAACCGGCTCCAATACTGGGCCGTGTTGACCACAACAAGACCCGTAACGCATACGGCGGAGGTAGCAGTGAAGAAAGCATCCAGTAGGCCGGGGGCGACGCCCGATGCTGAAGAGACCGGCAGCATCAGAAGCGAGGTGCCGATCGCGATCGCAACAGCAAAAGAAAGAACGATGAGCCGGGTGGGGGTCCCCCGCCTCGGCTTCGTTGTGCCCGAAGACACGCAACTTACCTCCAGTCAACTTCTCCGGCAACGCGCCACGCTGGGACGGTCTCTTGCCTACCGATAGTTGATCTAGCTAGCCGTTACGCCTGCTGTGCTTTGGCTACTTGCACCAAGTCAGCAAACGCCTTCTCGTCGGTAATCGCCAGGTCCGCAAGGATCTGCCTGTTGATGTCGACTCCGGCTTTCTTGAGCCCACTCATGAGCGTGCTGTAGTTAAGCCCGTTGAGCCTTGCCGCAGCGTTAATGCGGGAAATCCACAGTGCCCGAAACTCCCGCTTCTTCTCCCGCCTGTGCCTGCGAGCGTAATGAAGAGCCTTCATCACGGTCTCGTTGGCCATGCGGAACGACTTGGAACGCTTGCCCCAATAACCCTTGGCAAGCTTCAGTATCTTCTTGTGCCTTTGATGGTTTATTAGTCCGGTCTTAACACGAGGCATCTCTCTATCCCTCTTTCGCGCTTAATTCGTAACCAAGTGGAGCCCTTACTTGTAAGGGATGAGGGCTTTAACCCGTTCGGTTAGGACCTCGGCAAGCCCGGAGTCCTTCTTGAGCCTACGCCTTCGGGCGGCATCCTTGTTGCGGAGTCTGTGGCTGTGCCCGGAGTGGTAGTGCCTGACCTTTCCGGTACCTGTCACGAAGAAGCGCTTCTTAGCCCCGCTGTGGGTCTTCATTTTGTTCTTTGCCACGCTGGAACACTCCCTCTAACTCGCGTCTATCACTGCGCCTTTGCCTCGGCGGGGGCAGGAGCGGCGGGCTTCTGCTGGGGGCGCGGGGACAGCACCATGATCATGTTCCTTCCCTCGATCTTGGGAGCCCTCTCAACCACGCAGATATCCTTTACCCTTTCCAGGAGCCTCTCCAATACCTTCTGACCGTTCTCGAGGTGGGCCATTTCCCTTCCTCTGAACATGATAGTCGCCTTAACCTTGTCGCCTTCCGATAGGAACTTGGCGCACGCCCTTGCCTTAACGTCGAAATCGTGCTCGTCGATGGTCGGACGCATCTTGATCTCTTTGACGTCCTGGACCTTCTGCTTCTTGCGCGCCTCTTTCATGCGCTTGGACTGCTCGTATTTCCACCTGGAGTAGTCCATGAACCGGCACACCGGCGGCCTTGCCTGGGCTGCGACCTCTACGAGGTCCAGGCCCCTCTCGCGCGCCATCCGGAGAGCCTCGTAGGTGGGCACGATTCCAAGCTGCTCGCCGGTCTCCGAGACCAATCTGACCTCTCGCACTCTAATCTGCTCGTTTACTCTTTGGTCCTGACTTATTGATGTCACCTCCTGTCCTTTTCCACAAAACCTAAGGGCGGGTGAACCCACCCGCCCACAGAATCGTCGCGCCAAGTTCCACGAAGGAACCCTACGCTACCTTGTCGTTATCTGTGAACCCTGCGAGATCCGGCGGACCGCAAGGTGAGAAGCGGATGGCTTCTGCTTCGTTGTCCAGTAGCATGATACTTCAACGTTCCGGGAAGAGCAAGCCGAACCACGCTCTGGCGCGCAGGCCGGCAAACTTTGGAACATGCCGGCCATTACCGGGACTGCCTACGCTTCCTCACGCTTCATGAGCGGCTCCAGAGACCTCGTACCGATCTCCTCCGATGCCTTGGAGATGAAGTCATCGAGCCCCATGCTTCCAAGGTCGCCGAGGGACCGGTGCCTCACGGAAACCGTCCCGTTCTCCTCTTCTCTGCCGCCGACCACCAGCATATAGGGTATCTTCTGCATCTGGGCCTGCCTGATCTTGTACCCCATCTTCTCGGGACCCACGTCGCAGAATACCCGCATCTCGGCTGCCCGGAGGGCGGCCTCGACCTTCTTGGCGTATTCAGCCTGCTTCTCAGAGACCGGGATCACCTCAACCTGCACCGGAGCAAGCCACATGGGGAAGGCGCCCCCGTAGTGCTCGACCAGGCCCGCTATGAACCTCTCCATGCTTCCCAGGACCGTGCGGTGGATCATGACCGGCCTGTGCTTCTGTCCATCCTCGCCAATGTAGTTCACGTCAAAGCGCTCAGGCAGGTTGAAGTCGCACTGGATCGTAGGACCCTGCCACAGTCGCCCCAGAGCATCCTTGATCTTCACGTCGATGGCAGGCCCGTAGAACTTGGCCTCGCCAGGGTCCACGATGTACTGGAGCCCTTTGCGGTTGAGAGCAGTCACGAGGGCGTTCTCGGCCAGCTCCCAGACCTCGTCGTCTCCGGCGTACTTGGACTTGTTCTCGGGGTCCCTGGTGGAGAGCATGCACTGGTATTCCTTGTATCCAAAGGTCTCCATCATGTACTGCGTGAGATCGAGGACTCCGACCAGCTCGTCAACGAGCTGCTCCCTGGTCACAAACAGGTGGGCGTCGTCCTGCGTGAAGCCCCTGACCCTGAGCGCTCCGTGCAGCACCCCGGACCTCTCGTAACGGTAGACCGTGCCGAGCTCGCCCATCCTGATGGGGAGGTCGCGGTAGCTCCTCGTATCGTTCTTGAACATAAGGATGTGGAACGGGCAGTTCATGGGCTTAAGCAGGTACTCGACCTCATCGATGGCCATCGGAGCGTACATGCTGTCCCGGTACCAGCCCCAGTGTCCCGACGTCTTCCAAAGGTCCAGCTTGGCGATGTGGGGAGAGTACACGATGTCGTACCCGCGCCTCCTGTGCTCCTTGCGCCAGAAGTTCTCGACTTCCTCCCTCACGACGCTGCCTTTGGGATGCCAGTAGACCAGGCCCGGGCCGCCTTCTTCCTGAAGGCTGAAGAGGTCAAGGTCCTTGGCCAATTTGCGGTGGTCGCGCTTCTTGATCTCCTCGAGGCGATCAAGGTATGCCTTGAGATCCTCATCGCTCATGAACGCCGTGCCGTAGATGCGCTGAAGCATCGGGAGTTTCTCATCCCCGTGCCAGTAGGCGCCGGCAACGCTCAAGAGTTTGAACGCTTTCACGTATCCCGTCGAGGGCGCGTGGGGGCCGGCGCAGAGGTCCACGAACTCCCCCTGCCTGTAGAGCGAGATGGACTCTCCCTCCGGCAGAGCCTCCAGGAGTTCTATCTTGTAGGGTTCGGCCTTCTCCGCGAAGATCCGCCGTGCCTCGTCCCTCGAGACCTCCTCCCTGACGACAGGGAGGTTTTCGGACGCGATCTTCCTCATCTCCGCCTCGATCTTCTCAATCGCCTCAGGGGTGAACGGCTCCTTGGTGTCGAAATCGTAGTAGAAGCCGTCCTCGATGGCGGGACCGATGCCCAGTTTGACTTCGGGGTACAGCCTCTTCACGGCCTGCGCCAGAACGTGGGCGGCCGTGTGCCGGAGCGCCCACCTTGCGCGCTCATCATCGAAGGTGAGAGGACTAACCTCGGAATCGGACATAAGACAAGACCGCAATTCCTTGGCCTCATCGCCGACTTTCAGCATTATGACGTCGTTCTTCCAGCCCATGGCCTTCTTAACATCCAGGCAAGTGCAACCGCGGTTCACCTCCCGCGTAACGTCGCCGGACCTTACCTGAATCTTGGCTTCCTCATCCATCTTCTGGCCCTCCTTCGCTCTTTCCGGATGAAACAAAAAACCCCGGCCCACAAGGGGCGGGATTCCCGCTGTTCCACCCTATTTCGACCGGATGCGCCGGCCCTCGTCAAGCTGTAACGCGCGAGTCGCGCCGGCGTTATCCCTATGGGCGTCCACCGGAGGCTCTGAGGTGGTGTTTCCCGGTTATCCCGCAGGCGGCTCTCAGCCTGTGGCCTGCCCTCTCTTGGCGGTACCTCCCGGTACGTTCCTCTTCGCAGCCGTTATTTCCGGCATTATATACCCGAGTGCATAGGGGATCAAGAGAATACCGCAGGATGCTACACGTGGACAGGTTCAGGCTTGCCTCCGTCAGCCGGGCATCCCGGACACTTGGACATCCGGTCCTCCATAAGGTCTTTAAGCAGGTCGTAGCAGGGGGAGTTGTCGTGAGGGCCGTGCCAGACGACCCTTTCGGGCGCCAGCGTGACGACGGCGCTGACGATGAGATCATCGACGCCCAGTTCGAAGCCCCCGGGAGGACTCCTGAGGAACGACCCCACTTCGCCGCTCACAGGTTCCATCTTGTGGTCGAGGACTGAGTAGGAGTCACCTTTCCGCACAACGTTCACCTCTGCGGCGGAGTCCTTCTGCCTAGCCATGAAGTACCGGAGGAGCCTCAGGAACTCCTGGTACTCCCGCTCGGTGAGGTAGTCCTCGGCGGTCTTCTCCACAGTGTCGAAGAGGTCTTCGAGGTAGTCCTTGAGGCGAAACGTTATGAAGCCTTCGAGCACAAGCTCGTTTTCCTTCTCGAGATACTCCGCCAGCTTCGCCCACACCCTGCTCTTGCGCCGGTTTCGCTCAGCGAGACCAATGCGTTTTCCGGGCTGCCTGCCGTTCAACCGGAGGGCCACTTTTCTCCGGAGCGCCTCCCTGTCGGCGCTGGAGAGGTAGGCGTAGTTCTCCTCGATGAGTCGCTGCACCAGGACTCTTTCATACTCGTCTATCACGACGTGCGACAGTCCGCTGGCCACCGCATCCTTGATGTCGCGCAGGACGTCCTGCCCAGGAAACCCCTCGGTCTTACGGATCTCGCAGCGGAACACCAGGAGCTCACCTGAGAGTGACTCGCTCAGGGTGATCTTGACTCCACGCTCGGCCCAGGCCTGTATCTCACGGCCGAGTATCCGGCGTATACTGTCGAGCGCCCTGCCTGAAGCTACCGAGAACGAAGCCAGACGAGCCACCTCCGCGAAGTAGTATGCCTTGGGGATTTCGAGGGAAATTCCAGCCAGAAAGGCGTGGCGCCATGGCCGGTGTAGCACCTTGAGGCGCAATTCCTCATCTCGCGGGGCGACAACCAGCCAAGATTTCTCTCTTGTCTTGTGGATGTGCGCGGGTTGCGCTTCATCCCGGTCCGTGTATATATTACTCAGGGACTTAGATTTGGAGCGTGAGCACAATGATAACAAGGCGAGTTGAGTATATGCTTCTGGCGCTGCTGGACCTCGCCCGCCACAAGAGCGAAGGCTACGTGCTCTCGAGGGATGTCGCCTCAAGGCAGGACATACCGGCAAAGTACATGCCCCAAATCATGGCCGTCCTAACCAGAAACAGATGGGTTGACTCAGTGAGGGGCGCGAAAGGCGGCGTACGCCTGGCCGTTGACCCGAAGGACTTGCGCGTGCAGGACGTCATAGAGGCTTCGGGCGATCCCTTGCTGGTCAAAGAGTGCGCGCTCAGCACCGGGGACTGCCCCAGGAAGGACATCTGCCCCCTACACGGCCTGTGGCAGCGGACTCAAGAGAGCATCGACCGGACAATGCGAGGCACAACCCTCGCCGATCTACTAACCTAGCGCTCCTGGACCCTATTGCGCGCTCCTAAACTCTACTGCTCTTTCGGGCTCCCATCGGCTCTCCCCGCAGGTTCGCACATGGCCGACCGTGTAAACGCGGAAGAGCTCCCATCACCTCTATTGACAGGAGTCCCGCCAAGATAATATTAGTAAGTTAGTTATAAATACAACTTCTCCCCGCCGGAGAACGAAGGGAGGACTCCAAAGTGGCACATGACAGGATTGATCAACTGGCCGACGCCCTTCTCCGCATCAACAACGGTGAAGCCACCAAAGAGGAATCGATGAAGGTCTTGTCCACGATCTCGGAAGTGGATCTCTCCAAGGCTGAACAGCGCCTCCTGGAGCGGGGCATCACCCCCCAAGAGCTCCAGGGCCTGTGCAAAGTCCACCTTGAGGCCCTCGACAGGAAGGCGAAGGACCTGCTAGAAGCCACCGAACCCGGTCACCCACTGAACACCTTAATTGGCGAGCATCAGATGATCCTCGGCTTCCTTGACTCACTGGAGCAGGCGGCAAACACGATCGAACGAGCTACGGCATGGGACATAACCCTTGAGGAAGCGCTGAGCATTGCCAGGAACATTTCCGCCCACCTGTCCGAGGCCGAGAAGCACCACGAGAGAGAGGAAAAGGCCCTCTTCCCTGCTCTGGAAGAACGCGGGATAACCGGACCCACTCGCATTATGCGCATGGAGCACGCCGACATGAGGTCGCACAAGAAGCGGCTCTCGGAGCTCGTCGAACATGCCGCGCAGCATAACTACGCAGAGGTCAAAGATGAAATCGTCAATGAGGCCAGGTACATTGCGGCGAATCTACGCGAGCACATAGTCAAGGAGAACTCGATCCTCTACCCCGCTGCTTTCGAGGCCATCAACTACGATGCCGCTTGGGATTCCATCCGTCGGACTTCCGACGATATCGGATACTGCTGCTTTACGCCCGGGTTGCCTCCCACCGTGTAGCGGCTACCCTCCCACTCCTAAGGGGCGGCAGATCTGCCGCCCCTTCTCTTATCCTTCTCTATGCCTGGGATTCGTCCCTATCTGTAGATGACCGGCTGGTCTACTGCTCGACAGTCTTCACCGAAATCATGTCGTACACCGCGACCCACGTCTTGTCGGCCATGAAGTCGAAGTTCTCGACCACGAGCAGTTCGTCGCTGTAGGCGGCTATCCCGGTCCCCGACGGACAGGTCTCGAACTGGGTCGCCGTTTCTCCAACCAACCAGAGGCCGTTCTGCTCGCCGCTGCCCACAATGCCGGCGATGCTGTCCAGGTACTCAGCCGCGATCCGGGAAGTCTGCCACCAACCATCGGCCACCTTGAGGGGCGGAGAAGAAGTCGACACCCGCCATACGGACGCCCCTTCGCCGCCCGCCACGTTGATAAGCGCGCCCTCTCCCTCGGGTAAGGAGCCAACCGGGAAGACCCAGATCGTGGGCTCACCCGTCACTTCCTCGATCTCCGAGACATCGGCGACCTTGACCGGTGGGTCTTCAGTCACGCGGGCGATGCTCGCCGTTTCGTACTCGAACGAGGTTACCTCTCCCCACTTTCCGAACGCCACCGGACCGGCAAGATAGACCAGGGACTCGCTGTCCGACAGCCAGGCGAAGTGCGATAGGTACTGGCCCTCCACAGCGATGCTCTTCACGACATTGCCTGCCAGGTCAACCACTGTGATGGACTGGCCAGAGGACATCGGACCGTCCTCGCCGGGGATGAAGTTGTACCTCGGGACAGACTCCTCCGGCGACCCCGGCGGAACCGCTTGGACGGTGTACGCCGCGATGTACTTTCCGTCAGGCGACCATGACGGGAAGAAACTTAGCGAATCGTCCGCGACAAGGAGAGGTCTCTCCTCTCCGGTAGCGATGTCGATGATGTAGAGCCCGGTCTTATCCTCCCGGTAGGTCCCGTATACCAGGTGGGTTCCCAGAGGCGAGATCGCGGAAGTCGATATGCCGTAGCCCTCGCCAAGATCCCCGCTGGCCAGCTTCACGTCGCCGGTCGTTACGTTGATCTCCCAGAGCTTGCGGCCTGCGCGCATGTACATCTTCCCGTCTCCGGTGAGAGCAGCGGAGTCAATCAAGACTCCCTGTTCGCTTACGGGAATGTAACCAATAATGGTGGACGAACTGGTCTCGAGGTCCGCGGTGAAGATGGCCGCGCCCCTATCCCCCTTGTGCTCGCCTTGGGACTGCCAACCGTGGACAATGAAGACACACTTGGTATTGGACAGCCACCCGACAGGATACCACTGTGTCAGGTTGTTGCGAGCCCAGGTTGAGTCCACTGAGTAGAGGACGATGGGCTCGGCTTCTCCTGCGCCGCCCTCATCTCCGGTAGCTGCGTCCGCCTGGATTGGGATAGCCGCCATCGTCTCGTCGGGCTTTCCTCGTATCCCTGCCAGGAGATACTTGCCATCGGGAGAGATCATAGCTTCCCGATTGGTCGTGATGACCTGGCCGTCAAACGTTCCCTGCTTTACCTTGGCCGGCTCAAGCACGGTCACCGTCTTTGGCTCAGGCTGCGGTTTCGTACAGCCTGCTG
>CAZRRG010000076.1:0-10892 GCA_964602455.1 uncultured Eubacteriales bacterium
GAGACCGCAATGGGATTGTCGATCTCCTGGGGTAGGAGCCACCCTCGCCGGGCGATCTCGCTCTCTATCACGGGGATCATCGCATACCCGCCCCCGAAACTGACGAGGCCGATCTTGAAGAACACACTGAAAAGGCTAGTGAGTACCATCTTGACCCTCCTTCCTCCCTATCTCGACCGCGCGACGCTCCCTCCAAGACCTGACCAGCATAGCGCCCACGCCGATCGCAGCCAGAATCACAATCAGTACGGCCGGGTTCAGCGGAGTGACCAACATGATCACTATCGTGAATGCCACTATCGTCCATGAGAGCGAGTCCCTTACCGATGCCTTCGCGGTCCCCAGGCCCGCGTTCCAGATCAGCGCAACGACCGCGCAGCGGACACCCATGAAAGCCGCATCGACCACCGGGTTGCCTTCAAACCTGTTGAAGAGCGCTGCAAAGATCGTGATCGTAAGAAACGGTGGAAACGCGGCTCCCGCAACGGCGCCCAACGCACCAGGTACACCAGCTATCTCGTAGCCCACGAGTATGGAGATGTTTATTGAGAGAGAACCGGGCAGTGCTTGAGCAACAGCGAGGATCTCCAGCAGCCTGCCCTGGCTAATCCACTGTCTCCGATCGACAAGCTCTTCGGTGATCAGGGGGAGCATGGCAAACCCACCGCCGAATGTCATGAACCCCATCTTGATGAACACCTGGCATATCTCAGCTATACGCCCTAGCGATCGCCGCTCCGGGCTCACGGTGGGCTCTTGCCCTTCATGGCCGATAGAAGCACCATGGCGGCAGCCCCAGCAGCGATCGTGTTATGCCCCATTCTCGGAGTGGTGAACTGGCATCTTACCTGCCCCGGGTTGTAGATCATCTTCTTGGCGGTCTCTACGGCCCACTCGAAGTAGTCAGGGCAGCGATCAGGAACGGTTCCACCAAGCACGATCACCTGCGGGGTGAGTACGTTAATAATGTTGGCCATTACAAGCCCCATATAGGTGGCTGCGTCACGAAGGACCTCAACGCACAAACCATCGTTGTTCTTAGCCGCGTCGCAGATATCTGTGAACTGGATCCTATCCAGACTCTTGGAGCCTACCAGGCTTGAGGTCTTGCCGATCCTGATTTCGTGCTTGAAGGCTCTTACGATTGCCGGGGCGGTGGCGTAAGCCTCGACACAGCCGTACTTGCCGCAGTAGCACGGCCTGCCTCCCGGCATGATGATGAGATGCCCGTAGGCCCCCTCCCTGTCTCCGTCGCCTGTAAGCAGAGTATCGCTGGAGATCACGCCGCAGCGAACACTGACGCCCACGTTGAAGAAGACGAGGCTGTGGATGTCAGAGGTGACATAGCGAACGTACTCGCACATTGCCGCGGCGCTCGCGCCGTTGGAGATGTAGACCGGAACGTCGAATCTGTCTTCAAAGAGCGAGCGGAGATTCAAGTTTCGCCAGCCTGGGTTCGGGAAGCTGGACGCGTTCAGCATCATCCCGCGCTCAAGATCGAGCGGTCCTACCGAACCGATCCCGATGCCGAGGAGACGCCTGCGGTCGGTAACTACTTCAGCCAAATTGCTCTCGAGGGCCGTGAACACCTTAGAGAAAACATCGTCGGGGGTACTTTTGTCCACAATGGCAAAATCGGCGATCCAAAGGGGCTCCAACAAAGCGTCACAGATGAGCACATGGATATTAGCGTGCGACAGTTCCACGCCAACTGTGTAGAATCCGTCCTCGTTGATGCTGAAAATGGCCGATGGCCGCCCTCCGGTGGCGGTCTCCAGGCCCTCCTGCTTGATGAGCCCGCACTCTAGGAGCTCCCGGATTGACCGGTTCAGCGTCGTGCGCGGGGTCTGCGTTATCTCCATTAGGCTGGTGATCGTGATGGGGCCATGCTTCTGAATGTTCCCGAGCATCCATAGAGCGTTATCATCTAATCCGCTTAGGACGGTTTCCCTGGCGGTACCCTCGTCGGAAGGATCCATTTGCCTTGACCCCCTCACTCGCCAGTCGTTATAGCCATTATGGTCATATCTCTGGCATAGGTCAAGACCCTGTTTGTCCGATTTTTCGGTCGACTCTCGAGGAGGCTAGGAGTCGCGGGAGTCCGGGCTCAGTAGTACATCGGCCCGTCCATGCCGTCTAGGAGCCCGACGCCGGTGATGCGGCCATCCTTAACCAGGTACATGATGCTCCTGGTGCTGTCCTTGGGCGTATGAACGTAACCGTAGTCGTAGTCGCTGCCGAACCATTCCTCGTCTTCGTAGCTGATCTCATCCAGCTTCCGCAGCTCCGATGACTTCCAGTGGTCCCACAGCTTCTCCTCGGCGTCGCCAATAGCGACTCCCTTGACGAAGTACCCATCATTGACCATCCGGATGCAATAGAGGTAGTACACTCCCTCCGGGTTGCTGAGGTACTTCAGAAGGAAGCCATCACCTTCGACGATGGTGACCTGGCCAAATGTCTCGGCCATAAAGGTGTCTCGGCTCTTCTCGGTGAGATCCACCCCGAAGGGAAACTCCACGGGATAGGCACCCAGCGACAGAGAGAGTTCGGGATCGGAGCCGGGGACGCCGAGCTGGAACGTTCCGCTTCGGTGGCTAACAAGATAGGTCAGGCGCGAGCGCAAGGCGGCCGCGTCTTCTTCGGTGAAGCGCCGGTTAAGCGTCCTCATGTACAGCTGGCTGTTGTCTTTCCACTGCAGCAGCACAATGTCGCTTATCATCTCCGTGTACGCGCCGTCGGCGGCCAGGAATGCCTTGCCCATGTAGTAGTTGCGCTCTATCTGGTCGCTGGTATCTGCCCGCATTTCACTCACGGCTGCGTCACGCAGTGCGGCCCACAGGGGATCCCACCAATCACTGCCGTAGGATGCGGTCAAGTCGTCCCACGTACCGGGGGTGAAGTTCTCAAAGCAGGGCAAGAGTTCATAGGCGCTGACATACCCACCTGCGATGAGCTTCGGGAGGTAGTCGTGGATATCCCGGGTCGACTCTGCGAACAGTTCGGCGGGAATGCCCGAGTTCTCGGTGCGCTCCAGACTCCCGGGGATGGTTACGGTATGCCCGAAGACCTTCTCGACAAACTCGATTGCGGTGTACTGGATGTCCAACCGGGACTTCAGCGGGTCAAACTGGGGGTCTTGACGCGCTACATCGACTTCTGCCTGCAAAACAGCGTAGTACTCCCTCGACGGAACACCGTCCGCATCAGGGAAGTACGGATAGACGTTGCCGTATTGGTCGCGCCATCGCTCCACGCACCATATCCCGTATTCGCCCTGCTTCACCGGCTGGGAGAGGAACAGCGTCCAGACTTCTTCCTTGCTCCCGTTCTCCGCAAAGTAGGGGTAGTACTTGATGAAAACGTGCTCGCCTTCGTAGGTGTAGGTTCTTGCGAAAAACTCGTCGTCGCTGTGGGCGATTAGGTTGTTACGCTCGATAAAGTCGCTCTTCACAAAGTCGCCGACGGATGAGAGCAACGTCGCCCATGCATCTCCTTGGCCCTCAGCCGACTGCGCATCCGTAGGAGTGAAGAATCCGTAATAGTAGGTCGCCTTAGAGTCTGCCACCGAGCCCTCTTTCGACTTGGCGAAGAAACTCTGACCGCTGCCGTCGGACCCCAGGAACTGCTCATGCTGGGCCTCGGTGTAACGGACTATGCTGAACAGGCGCCCCATTCCCTTGTATTTTTCGTAGCTCGATTTCTGGTAGACGCTTATGAGGGCGTTCTCATGCCTGGGTTCGTCAGGGTCAATGACCAGCTGGTCCAAGTACTCATTCGGAATGGCGATAGTGACGCCGCCACGTTCGTACAAGGTGACATCCTTGTCGGAGCGACTTGCCCCTTTAGGAGTGCACCCCGCCGCAACGGCCATGGCCAGGAGCACGGTAACCATCGTACCAATCAGCATCCGATATCTTCGCGCGATCATCATTATCCGCTCCTTAGCTCCGGGTCCAACTGACATGAGTTGCGGCGCATTACACGAGTAAAGACGAAGCCAACGGATTTTGGTTTCACCGACGCTCCGTCAAAATGTTCAGTACGTTCATAATACCAGGCTGAGTATTTCACAAGTATCTCTCACTCGGCTGCAATTACACCAAAGCCTGCAATAACCGCAAAGACTCGGGTTCACTTGGACGGTACGATCGTAGTACCCAACTCTTGCGAAAGGCAGATGGACCGAATGCTGCGTCGGCTAGCCAACATGTGCCTCAAGCGTCAGGCTGCTCTGTCACTCACACTAGCATTCGCACTGCTGCTTGGCATCGTAAGTCCCGCAGTAGCCTTTGCCGAAGACATCACGCCAGGCTACGTATTGGTAAGGGGAACCGTGACGGATAATCACGGCGATCCGATGTCCGGCAGGACTGTAACGTTCACCCTCCTTGACCTCGCCACCGGAGTCGAGTCTTCAACTCGCCAGGTGACCACGAACGCCGCTGGCCAATACCAGTTCCCACTGTTCTACATAGCGGGTTACTATGCAACGCACGATATCTGCCTGCGGTCGGGCGGGGACCCCGTGCGTTACGCCGCCCAGGACGGAGAACTGGTCTGCGACCTTATCATCGTTAACCACGGCACCATCAACATTAGTTTCGTCGACGACGACGACAACCCGGTGGGAGCGGGCGTGCCTTTCTGGATCCTGTCCAAGAGACCAGACTTTGCGGATCCCACTTGGCCGGAAGGATATGCGCTGGACGGCGAATTGGAGCGGACCACCAACGCGTCCGGGATTATCTCGGTTTTCGCTGACAAAGCTTACGTTTACCAGTACGACCAGAGCGGAGACAAACGTTACATCTGGGATTACCCCTCCGGGTTCAGCCTCACGCCTGATCCTGGCGAGACCAAGAACGTCACAGTCACGATCACACCGCTGGGCAAGGTTAGTTTTGAGGCATGTTACGCCGATTCGGGCGAACTCGCCGCAGGACTGCAGTTCAGCTACCCAAGCACCGGTTCGGGCAGAAGGTTCTTGGTGGATGAAGGCGACGGCAGGCTGAGCTTCTACTACCCGCCCGGTGAAGCCTGGGTATCGGGCACAATGGCGGGAGACCCGCTTACCGGCAACATGGGATACACGCTGCCCGAGACCAGGATCACTGTAACTCCCTGGGGAGAGACTAGTGCGTCAGGGGCTCTGGTGCAGCGGGCCCCTGGCCAAGTCTACGGCACAATCTACTCGCTCCCGACTTACGACTATGTAGAAGGAGCAACTGTCCAGCTGTGCTGGAAACCCTCCGGAAGCGACGACCCACCCACAGTCTTGGATGAAACGACGACGGATACCGACGGCGAGTTTCTTTTCAACAATGTAGTCCCGTCTGAAATCCCCTACACTATCCGGGCGTTCAAGAACAGTGTAGGAGGAGCCTTCAACAGCACGAGGACGACTGAGGTGTCGTCCGGATCGGGGTCTAGCGTTGATTTCTACGTGACAATGGTGGTTGACACCACTCCCCCTGCCATGCCGACCGGCCTTGTTGTCACCGACCCTGCCGATGCAACCGGGCTCACGCTATCCTGGAATGCCAACACCGAAGCCGACTTCGACAGTTACTCTGTGTACCGCAGCACTACGGAAACAGGAGAATACGCTGCTATTGCGACTGGCCTTACTAACAACTCGTACAAGGACTCCTCCGCCGTAGTGGGACAGGAGTACTGGTACAAGGTAACGGCGTCTGATGAGGTCGGAAATGAATCCGAAGCGTCGTCGCCGGCGTCTGGAACGCTGACCGATGCGGTGATCGCTTTCTCGAACGCGACCTTCTCGGCGACCGAGAACACCTCGGTGACTATCAACTTGGCCCGCACCGGAGCACCTCGACCGAGGTAAGCGTCACATGCTCCACACAGGACGGCTCGGCAGTCGCCGGGCAGGACTATGTCGCCAAGAGCGATACGGTAACGTTTGCCGCAGGACAAATAGACGCCACCTTCGTGGTGGAACTGGTCGACGATGCAGCCATCGAAGGAGACGAGACCTTCACCGTTCAGTTGTCTGCTCCAGGGAGCGGAGCGATCCTCGGAACCCCGTCCACCGCCACCGCTACTATCGTGGACAACGACTCCGCGCTGCCGGAGACTCCCCCGACCGACCCTGAGGACGACCCGGAACCCGACTACGAGCCGGAGCCCGAACCTGAACCGGCGCGGCCTGAGGGCCTCACCGGCACCTCCCAACCGGAGGCCGACGTCTATCTCAGCAATCCTGAGGCCGGCATAGCACTGACGATTCTTGCAGGAGCAACCGAGACGACCGTGGAGTTCTCGGTAGAGACAGTCTCCGGCGATGAAGCCGCGACGCTGCTTGGCGACGCAAACGTCCCGGATGGTTTCACCGTGGTCGGCCCCGTGTTTCACTTCTCGGCCAAAAAGGCGGATGGCTCCGAACCGGTGACCGCCTTCAACGAGCCTGTGGTTTTCGAGTTCGAGCTGTCCCAAGAGGACCTCGCGGCCATCACCGACCCTCGTAAGGTCGGCCTGTACAGGCTGAACGACGACGGGACCCTTACGTTTGTCGGCGGTGAGATAGTCGATGGCAGACTGGTGGTCAGGATGCACCGCTTCAGCCACTACGTGGTCATCGAAAGATCGATCACATTTGACGACGTTCAAGGGCACTGGGCTCAAGACGATGTTGAACTCATGGCGTCGCGGTGGGTGGTGCTGGGGAGAGATACGGGCCTCTTTGACCCCACCGCCCTGGTCTCCCGCGCCGAGTTCGCGGCGATGCTTGTGAGGGCAATGCTGCTGCAGCCTGCCGTCGGCGAGCCGGGCTTCACCGACGTTACGGCGAGTGACTCATTCTACGAAGAGATCGCGACGGCGGCTAAATCAGGGCTGGTCCGTGGATACAGTGACGGCGACTTCCGTCCAAACGCCCCGGTTACCAGAGAAGAGGCGTGCGTGATGCTTGCCCGGGCCATGCGTCTGGAGACGCCAGACCTGGCTAGTCCCGACGTTGCCCAGGTCTTGGCCCGGTTTGCGGACACGGATGAGGTCTCGGCCTGGGCCCGCGGAGACGTGGCAGCTTGCGCCGAAGTAGGCATCGTTCGAGGAAGGGATGAAGATAGTCTGGCGCCGCAGGATAGCCTAACCCGCGCGGAAGCAGCAGCCATGATCGCGCGGTTTTGGAAAAGGTAGGAGGACATCTACGGCCCGACGTCCAAACCCGTATAGGTCCCAAACAAGCGAGCCGCAGAGGCACAGGAGTGGTGGGGATGAGTTCATCCGCCAGGTATCGTGTGTTTCGCGATCACGATTACAGAGCGCCCGAGTTCATCCCCTCTCGCATATATGCCTCTTCACGTTTGAGTTATGTTAAGACGCCAGAGCCTGCGCCTCTTCCCCCCTGTACTCTTCACTATCACAGCACTTACGAGTTCGTTATTCCCTATCTGCCCGTTAACGTAGCCGTCGGCGGCGGAGGGGAATACCGCGAGTACATGCTACAGGAGAACCTTGTCTTCCCGTTCAACTCCGAGCAGGAACACGGCCCGGGTCACGATCCCGGCCAGTTGGGAGTCCGTGCATTCATGGCAGACAGGTCTCTCGTCCAAGAGGCTGCCGCAGCGGCTGGTCTCACGAAGACAGTTGAGTTTGTGAACGCCAGCTGTCCTCCGCCACCTGCGGTGCGGGCGCTCGCCAATCAGTTTGTGGAGGAGTCACGCGGGCAGCAGGTGGGAAGCGAGTTCATGCTGGATCTCATCGCTGCACAGCTCGTGCTGCACTTCTTAAGGACCTGCACGAGCAATCTACCGCGGGTGCAGCGTTCTCAAGACCGGATCGACCGGGACCGGGTGGCCCTCGTTATCGAGCACTTCCACGATGACCCGTGTCACCCGTACTCGTTGGATGAGGTAACGCGCTTGGCCCAGATGGATAAGTTCCGCTTCATCCGTTGCTTTAGAGCCGTCACAGGAAAGACCCCGCAGAAGTACTTGATGAACCTGAAGGTTGAACGAGCCTGTCGATACCTGGAGAAGAGCCAGATGACCATGACGGAAATCTGCATCGCTTGCGGCTTCTCCGACCCCAGCCACTTCTCAACTGTGTTCAAGCGGGAAGTAGGCATGCCGCCATCGGAGTACCGGCGCAGCCTTAATGATCGGTAACCTTCACAACTCGCGTCACAGTCGGGGACACTCCCCGATGACAAACAACTTGCTGGCAATAAACAGTAAGAGGCACGCCATCCGGCGTGCCTCGGTGCAGTGGTGCTGTGCTCCTACTGATACTCCGGGACCTCACTCCCCTCTAATTGTTGCTGTTGACGCATGTCCCCCCTACGTCGTTGCGACATCGACCAAAGCCTGAAGGTTCATCAAGGTGACCATCCTGTCTCCGACCCTCACGATTCCCGAGAAGCACGTTCTGGCTGACTCGCCAAACAGCTCCGGGACAGGCTCTATGGCCCCCTCCGAGACTCGAAGGACGTTGGAGACGGAATCCACTGTGAGGCCAACCATACCCCCTCCCAGGTTGACTATCACGATGCGGGACTCGTCTCCTGACGCCCGAGGCGGCATTCCGAGCCGCTGCCTCAGGTCGAGGACGGGCAACACCTCGCTTCGCAGGTCAATGACTCCCTGAACTCCCTTCGGGGCATCGGGTATCGGCGTGACCTTAACCATGCGGATGATCTCGCGGACCTCCATTATGTCGAGTCCGTACTCCTCGTCTCCCAGCTTGAACGTGACAACCTGAGCGATGCCGGTCCCTTCTTCCGATGCCACGGTTGTCACCCCCTAGATCTTGAACTTGTTGAGCGCATCCTGCAGCCTCTGCGCCATCGCAGCCAGCGACTGAGCGGAATCCGCAACCTGAGTCACCGATTGGCTCATCTGCTCCGTAGAAGCAAGCGTCTCTTCCGTGGCTGCGGCGGTTTCCTCAGACACCGAGGCTACACTGTCAACAAGCTCCTGCACGGATCGCGTGCTTGCGGCCATCTCCTCGGTCGCCGCCGAGTTCTCTTCGGTGACGCTGACTATCCTCGTCAGCGCTTCGTCGAAGGTGCGGCTAGACTTCCTGAGACTATCGGTCGCGTCTTCCAGTCTCTTCACTACCTCCTGGGTAGCCGTAGCGCCTGAGAGGATCGACTCAAGCGATGCTCCTGCCTGTTGAGCCACGGCGCTGCCGGCTTCGACTTCGCGTACGCTTGTCTCGATAGCCTGCACGGTCGCGTCCACTGCTTTTCTCACACGCTCTATCACATCAGAGATCGACTTGGTCTCCACGAGAGACCTTTCGGCCAGTTTCCTAACCTCGTCGGCGACCACAGCGAACCCTCTGCCGTACTCACCCGCTCTGGCTGCCTCAATCGCCGCGTTCAGGGCCAGGAGGTTGGTCTGGGATGCGATGTCGTCAATAACCTTCACTATGCTGGTGATATCCGCCGACAGCTGGTTCAGCTCGCTTATCTTCGTAGAAGCGCTTTCCGTGGTTGTGCGAACCCGATCCATGCTTTCGACCAGGTCATTCACAGCCTTGCGCCCCTCGACCGCAGCCTTCACGTTCTGCGAAGCGTCTTGGTCGACCGCTCCCAGCATCTCTTCTACGCCCTTGAGGGCGGCTTCAGACTCACGGAGCGCCTCAGTGGTAACCTGGATGGCCTCCATCTGGGACTGCGCTCCCTTTGCCACTTGGTCCACAGCCGCAGTCAGCTGCGTCATTGAACTGGCTGTTGAGGTTGCGGACTCACTTTGCTGTTGGCTGGCCTTGCTCATCTCCTCAGCAGTTTTCGTCAACTGCCCGGCAGCAGCGGATATCTCTTCGGAGGTTGACGACAGCTCCTCGCTTGTCGCCGCGACCTCATCCGCAGACTGGGACGCCTCGCCGATGACTGACACCAAGGAAGCGATCATCGAAGAGAAGGCCTCCGCCAGGGCATGAACCTCGTCCCTTGTCTTCACTTCAGGAACACTGATGGTCAGATCCCCGGTAGCCGCCTGCGAAGCCGCCGATGCCAGTGCAACCAGCGGTTTCGATATCGCCCGGGACATGGTCAGGGCCATGATGGTGCCTGCGACCACGGAAACTACCGCCGCGCCGATCATCAACGAAATGGTGGAGCCGGATGAATTGTTGAGAGAGGCATCCTCTGCGTCAAGGTGAGTCCTAATGTTTTCCACCGATGTTTGGATGTCCGCGTGGAACGCTTCCAGGCTGGTGTCAGCCGCCTCCATTAGAGCCTCGGCTGCCACTTCGTCGCCCCGGTCATGAGCCGCAATTAGCGCGTCTGCGTCGTAGCGGAGCTCGTCATACAGGGTGAGAAGGTCCGTCCAGGCCTCGTGTACCCACGCCGTATCCACATTGCTCCCGAACTCGGCCATCAGCGGGTCAAGCCTCTGGATGATCGAGTCCGCCTTATCCACCATCGACTTGTACCAGGTCTTCTCGGCTTCATCGCTGGTGAGGGAGTATCCCCTCGCGGCGACCATTTGCGTCATCGTCGTCCCTTCGAACTCAAGTAGACCTTCCAGGACCTCGATTTCGCCATAGATCATCGAATGGTAGCCATCACGTACGGATCGGAGCCCGAAGACGCCTGTTACGCCTACGATAGCCAGGAGGGCAAGCACCACCGCAAACGCCAAGAGCATCTTCGTCTGTATTCCTCTGCCACGCTTACTCACTACCTCGTCACCTCCGCTAGGGTTTTCCGATTTCGATCGATAGTGAAGTTCGGAAAGACATGCGCGAGCAGACATAATAAAAACTTTCACTAACTTGAGATCAGGAGATCGCGGCAGAGCGGCTGCTCAGCAAATACGCTACTAAAGCCGAGTATGCGCGATAGAGTGCCAGCGTGAGCCCTATGGACTCTGTGCGACTTTCAGCCTCGATCTTCGTCGCCGATCCGGTACGGGAGCCGT
>CAZRRG010000077.1:0-1336 GCA_964602455.1 uncultured Eubacteriales bacterium
GGTTCGCGACACCCATGAACATCATGATCGCAGTCATGAACTGCCGCGAGCGGTCGATCTTCGTGTAGACCCCTGTCTCGTAGAGGCCGAACAGGATGACCGACAGGAACACGACAAGCGCGACCACCGTTGTGAGAATAGCAGGTGCCTGTCTCTTCAAGCTTGCGCACCTCCTTTGCTAGTACTTGAGAGCGTTGGAGACCCAATTGGCTTCGGGGCTGATCACCTGGGCGATGGCTCCCAGAATGACTATCACCGTGATGATGAACTTGGCCACGTCCTCGGCCACGAGTGTGCCCGTGAGCATAGGTTCTTTTGATAGGTAGGCGCTGGCGGCGTACTCTTCTTCACCGATCAGGGTGTAGTCGCAGGCGGCGATAAAGAAGGGGAGCTGAGCGGTGTTGGTTGTGGCCGCGATCTGGATCGCCCCGATCTGGGCGCCGACCTCAGAGAGAGTCATTGATTCTGCGTAGAAGTATCCGATCCACATGGCGGTCGCCGGCTTCTCACGCTTCAACGTACCTGCCACACCGCTTGTCCACGTCCACTGGTCTCCGGGAAGATAGCGTACTGTGTCCGGCTTGAACGCCTCGGGGCGGCCCGCCTCAAGGTAGGCCTGCTTCACCACTTCCTCGTTGACCGCTGCAGCCAGGTAGTCGCCCGCGATGTTCACAAACGCGGTGTCATACTTGGCGCAGAGGCCGGCGACGTAGCCCATGTAACCCCACAGCGCGAAGGAGTGAACGCTTCCAACCGTCGCGGTGCGGTTGGCAAGAAGGACCGGTCTGCCCATCTCGGTTGCGCGACCGATCGCCTCGTCGATAGCGTCGAGACCCGCCAGCTTCCGGATCTCGGGCATTGCCTTGCCTCTACGCGCGGCAGTAACGAAGTACCAGGTCAGGATCGTGAGCACGAGTGCGGTTACGAAGCCGGAGACGGCCCCGTCCACGTCGACGAAGATCCCCCACTTCGGGGTTTTCTGGGCCGCCTCTGCCGCTAGAAGGTACCACACGCTTTCTTTCACCTCCGCGATTGCTCATCGTCACATCGTCGATGGAAGCCGCAGTGTAGCTCGGATAACACCTCCTTTGGTGGGCATAGCGCATCGAGTGCCCTGTTCCGCCCGTTGGCGGCAGAGGGCTACTGATTCATGCGCTGAGGGAGGAAGCGCCGGGAAATACTTCCACAATCTACCTTTCGACTCCTGCTGTCCCTGCGGCAGCCAACACATTTAAGGTCTAGGTGTCCCGGATCGCGGAGGGCGCTATCGTGGGCGGATTCCATGATAACCTATTGTCGTAGTCAAGTTTTATCGGACCCGGGACGGTGGATATTT
>CAZRRG010000077.1:1346-7438 GCA_964602455.1 uncultured Eubacteriales bacterium
GTGGCGTCAGTTAGGGTAGCTGTGAAGAAGTGTGAGTCTTACGATCCTCATCTAGTCAGGAAAGCAGTTCAAGAAGCCATATCCGCGCTGGACATAAGCGGAACCTTTGTGGCGAGAGCCGGGACACACCTGGTTAAGCCGAACCTCCTATGGCCTTCGCCGCCTTCCGCAGCCATCACCACCCATCCGACGGTTGTCGCCGCGGTCTGCGAAGTTATCCAATCCTTCGGGGATGACGTGGCGGTTGGAGATAGCCCCGGCAGGGGAGACACGCTTAGGGCGGCAGAGGCGTCCGGTGTCGCCGCTGCGTGTAGGGATCTCGGCGTACCGGTGGTCCCGTTCAACGAAGAAGTTTCGGTAAAGCATCCGGAAGGCGCGGTGTGCAAGGAGTTCATTCTCGCCCGTCCCGTGGCCGAAGCGGCATCTTTGGTGAATGTGGCCAAGATGAAGACCCACGGTTTCATGACATATACGGGAGCGGTGAAGAACCTGTACGGCTGCATCCCAGGCACGAATAAGGCGGCGTTGCACCTGCGCTACCAGGAGCCAAGCGAGTTTTGCCTCATGCTGCTCGATCTCTACAGGCTCGTAGGTCCGGCGCTATCGGTGCTGGATGCGGTTGTGGCTATGGACGGAGACGGACCATCCCACGGGAGACCCAGGCCGTTCGGAGCGATACTGGTCTCGACCGACGCAGTTGCGCTGGATACTGTCGCGGTGCACTTGGCGAAGGGGGATCCGATGCAGATACCCTACCTTGCGGCTGCCCGCCGCCTTGGCGTGGGTGAGACCTATCTGGATCGCATCGAGCTGGTTGGGGATCCGCTCGAGTCCATCCATGTGGAGGACTTCCGGTTCCCCGGAGGAGGAAAGGCGTCGCGGCTTCTCAGGCTGGGCGCCCGCGCAAGGAAAGCCATAACCGCCACGCCCCTAGTGGACCCGCGAAGGTGCTCGGGATGCGGCCAGTGCGCCCGGTCTTGCCCGCCTCAGGTCATCTCCATTGTGGACCGTAGGGCCAGGATCGACAGGTCTTCTTGCATCCGGTGCTACTGCTGCCATGAGATGTGCCCTGAAGGGGCCATCCGTCTAAGGCGAGGCGGGGCAGCGCGTTTCACGGAACGGGTGCTTAGGATACTGGACAGGCGACAGAGGGACAGGAGATAGAGGTTGCCGGGTAGAACCCGGTTTTCAGACGGAGGTGCACCAGATGAGCAAAGAAAACGGAGCGCTCGCGACAATCCTGGATGAGACTCACGTTTTGCATAAGAAGGGATACAACTGCTCGGAGGCCACAGCGTGGGCCCTGGCAAAATACTGGGACCTGGATCTTAACGTAGGGTCGGTCACCGGACTGGGCGGCGGCATCGCCAGGTCAGGAGAGACTTGCGGAGCCCTCACCGGCGCCATAGTTGCCATGAGCACCAAGGTCGGCAGGGTAGACCCAGCCGATGACGCCAAGAAGGCCCTTTGCTATAGGTTGGGGCAGCTCGCGACCGAGGGGTTCGTTAAGGAAATGGGCACTAGCGCCTGCCGGTCCATTATCGGCTTTGTCCTTGGCGAGCCGGGAGGGCCCCAAAAGTACGCGGCCGGGGGCTTCAAAGAAGGCAAGTGCCAAGACGCCATGGACGCCGCTGTCAAGGCGGCCGTAGCAGCGGTTGAAAGCATGGAGGCCCAGGGCTAACCGGGCCTCCTTACCCTCGACAGGGCGCCTATTCGGTCTTGAGGTGCGTTTCAGGATCGAACCCGTGCATGTCAAAGTATCTTTGATGCGCGTAGTACTCCTGCAAGAGGTCCAGCACCTCGCCGAACCTCTGGTAGTGGACGATTTCCCTTTGCCAGAGGAACCTCAGCGTCCTGGTAACCTCGGGATCGTCTGACAGCTGGATCAGGTACTCGTAGGTTGAGCGAGCCTTCTGTTCCGCCGCCATGTTCTCATGTATGTCGGTTATGGGGTCGCCTTTGGACTGGATGTAGGACGCGACCCAAGGCACTCCTGAACCATTGACGAAGTAGAGGGCCTTGTCGTGGTCGGCGTAATAGCCCTCCATCCCCGCGGCTTTGATCTGCTCTATGCTTGCGTCCTTTATGAGGTTGTAGACCAGGGTGGCGACGATTTCCATATGGGCCAGCTCTTCCGTCCCGATATCGTTGAGAGTGGCTTTGGCCTGGGGGATGGGCATGGTGTAACGCTGGGTCAGGTAACGCAGTGACGCAGCCAGCTCACCGTCGGGACCTCCGTACTGAGTGATCACGGCCTTGGCCAGCTTGGGGTTACAGGTTGAGCAGACGCCGGCCGGGTACTCTAGGGTTTTCTGGTAGACCCACATCGCTATGCACCTCTCCTCCAGTTGATCTCCCAAGGCCAGGGATCGCAGATCCACTGCCAACCGTGGTGGGCCGACCCGAGACCAAAGTTGAGCAGGGGGCCGAAGGCTTCCTCGTACTCTTGCTTGAGGCAGGCCAGCTGCTGGGAGTACATCTGGTATGCCGCAAGCGCTCCGGGATCTTGGGGATGGGTGTTCAGAAACAGGTTGAGCTCGATGGTCGTGAACTGGACCTGCATGATGTTGCGCAGCATCTCCATCTGACGGGGATCGCAGCGTTCAGTTTCCATGCTATAACCTCCCATCAGTGCAGGGCGGCCACCTGTAGAGAGGCGGCGTCCTGGCCAGTTCTGGGAAAATGGTGCCCGGCGCCTGTATCTCACCGGGTCCCCAAATGCAGCCGAACTGCTGGAACGGAACGTAGGCGGCGGCCAGCTCCATCATGGGGACCGGCGGCGGCATCGCTCCGGGAGATAGGGGCGGCATGGCGCCTGGTGGACAGGGGGAAGGCGTCGGGGGCTGCGGCCGCGGGCCGAAGCCAGGGGAGCGGCCGGGTCCTGACGGACGGCCAAACCATAGGGCCGTCTGCTCGGCGGTATCCGCGCAGGGTTGAACCGTCGGCTGTTCTAGCGGTATCGCATCCCCAGGCACAGGCACGGGCTCAGGGGAGGGGGCAGGCGGAGCAGGTTCGCGCCCGACGCTCCGGCCCGGTTGGTGACGGTAGGCTGGACCTCGAGGGAAAGGCCTGAGCATGATGAGACCTCCTTCAAATCGTGGATTCCATGATGTACGCCTCATCTTATGTAAACTAGCCTGTTGGAGGTTACATAGTGGGGTCACATAGTGGGGTCCCAACATATGAAAAGGCCCCGGCGAGGGGCCTTTACGTGCAGAGTCAAAATGCTGGTTCGATAACCAGACGGCTACGGTCTAGAAATCGAGCTCGGCTTTGGTGACCGCGGATTGCACCGCCTGGATGTAAGAGGCGGCGGCAGCCTGTGATTCGGCGATCTGCTTCTTAGCTTTGGCCACAAATGCTTCATCAGCGATGGAGCCCAGGTTGATCTGGATGTTCATCGTGGCTCCGCGCCTGGCTGCATCCAAGAGCAGAGCCCCGACGGCCATGTCTGTCACCGCGTTGGGGTTCCCATAGGCCGCCAGATCAGGGAGGAGCGCCATTGCCCTAACGGCTGCATCGACTGTCATGAGCGGCGTCAGAGACGCGCCCTTGAAGGCTTCCTGCATGGCGGCGCGCCTGGCCTCTTTCTCCTCGTCAGTAGCTCTGGGCATCTTCATGGCTGCCTCTACCTGGAGATATGCCTCGGTATCCTTGTGGGTGAGGTCCTGGAACTCGCCGATCAACGCCTCAGCGGCCTTCCTGATCTCCTCGAGCCTCTCGCGGCCCTCTGTGAACCTGGCCTTGGAGAGGGTGTTCCCTGCTACCATACGGATGAGAGCCGCGCCGAGGACGCCGGCAACCGCCGAGGCGGCTCCACCGCCGGGAGCGCCGGTAGGCGCCGCCAGCTCATCGATAAAACGGGAGAGGTTAAAGTCTGCCAAGTAGTAGACCTCCTTAGTGTCTTTGGATGTCCCTGGGGCCAGGTGACCCGGAGCCCCGCTATCAGTGGTCTCGCGACCTCCGCCGCTCGCGGACTGGCCCACCAGATCGAGTATCTGCCTCCTGGAAAATCCCTTGAGTCCAAGACGGTGCACCGCGACGTCCAGGAGGGCGTCAAGCGGCAGGAGCCCGATGATCTCGGAGCCCTTCACCCTCGCGCCCAGCTCATTAGCCATAGCCTCGAGATTGGACATCACCGTCTCCATAGAAGTCACGGTGTAGTCCAGTAGGTTCATGGTGACTTGAACGTCGCCCGTCTCCTTGATCAGGATGCCTTTGGCTTGGACGGCAGGGAGACCGCCGGCGGACTCCCGGAGCCCGCGGGCGATGGTCCTGGCCTTCACGATGTCGCCGGTATCAAGGTTTACGTTGAACGCGATAAGAGGCGGCCGCGCTCCCGCGACGGTAGCGCCCGCCGTGGGGTGCATCCTGCTGGGGCCGAAGTCCGGCGCTCTTCCGGGATCAGTCTCTATCGCGACTTTGAGTCCTTCATACTCACCCTGCCTGATGTCCGGCAGCAGCACGCGCTCCGGCCTTTGCGCCGCCTTCGCGTAGAGGTAGACCGGGATCCCGAGCTCGCGAGCGATCCTGCTGCCGACCTGGCGCGCCAACTCCACGCAGTCTTCCATCGTCACTCCCTGGATGGGGACGAAGGGGATTACATCGGTTGCGCCAATCCTGGGATGGGCCCCCTTGTGCCGCTCCATGTCTATGAGCTCGCTGGCGCGCTTGGCGCACTGAAAAGCGGCTTCAGCGACGTTTTCGGGGGTTCCTATGTAGGTTACTACTGAACGGTTGTGGCTTGGATCCGACTCCACGTCCAGGAGATCGCATCCACACCTCGGTATGTTGCTCACGATGTCCCGCACAATCTCGAGGTTCCTGCCCTCGCTGAAGTTGGGGACGCATTCGACCAACCTGTCCTCTGCCATCTTCTTCAGCATCCCTCCCGCGCCTTCGCTATCATACCAGACGCTCCGGGAGGTTGCCGAGAGCCCCGACTATGCAGCGGGTGTATAATCCCCGAAAAGGGAGGGACCCGCATGCTGTGTGGAGAGAAAGTGAACCTTCGCGCGATCGAGATGACCGACCTCGACAACGTGATGACCTGGATCAACGACCCAGAAGTTACCCGGTATCTCGTAGTTGGGCTCTGGCCGCTTTCCAGGGGCGCCGAGGCGGAGTGGATCGAGCGCAGAGTCAAGGATGCGGATCCAACCGAGAAAGCCCTGGTGATCGAGACCAAAGACGGCGTCTACCTGGGCGGGATCGGTCTGCATCGCATCGACTACCGCTCCGGCACCGCTGAAGCCGGGATAGCCATCGGGCGAAAGGACTACTGGGGAAAAGGATACGGGACCGATGCTCTCCGGGTGCTGGTTAAGCACGCCTTCGAGAATTTGCGGCTCAGAAAGGTCTACCTCACGGTCTTCGGATCCAACGCAAGGGGCCAGAAAAGCTATGCCAAGCTGGGTTTCCGGGAAGTTGGCAGGCTGAAGGAGCACGTGCTAAAGGAAGGGCAATACGAGGACCTGATATACATGGAGGTCTTCAAAGAGGAGTTTGAGCGGGCCTGCCCCGCAAAGTGACGCGGTGCGTTCCGGCAAGTCCCCGGATCCGGGTGAAAGGTGGCGTCAATAGACATTGCGCAGCCGGAGAAGGGAAACCTTCTACGGGTGATGCCGATTGGACGCTCAAAGGTTCGTCCCCGCGAGGGCCTTCATCGAGGAAGCGGCGCTTTCCTATCCGTTGGGTGAGATGGTTCGCAGAAGGCTCCGGGACCTGGGGGTTCCCACCGCAGTCATGAGGCGCGGGCAGCGGCCCGCAATCCCTGGTCGAAGCCCGTCCCAGGTGTACGCGGAAGCAAAGAAGACTCTGGTAGTGCGCGTGAGGAAGGAGAAGGGGTTCTCCTCCTGCCGTCCGTCGGCGCACTACCAGCTTCCCCTGGCTACGAGTTGCCCGGGCCTGTGCCAGTACTGCTACCTGCAGACTACCTTGGGGCCTCATCCTTACATACGGGTCTACGCCAATATCGAAGAGATCCTGGCTGAAGCCGGACGCCTTGTGCAGGAGCGCAGGGGACAGGTCACCCTTTTCGAGGGCTCGGCGACCTCGGACCCGCTTCCCGTGGAGCACATCACGGGGTCGCT
>CAZRRG010000077.1:7448-10689 GCA_964602455.1 uncultured Eubacteriales bacterium
TACTTCGGCGGGCTCGAGGACTCGGGGTTCAGGTTTGTGACCAAGTTCGATGACGTCGACCCCATTCTTGGCGCACATCACCGCGGTAGAACTACCGTTAGGTTTAGCGTGAACGCCTCACATGTGCTCCGGTACGAGCACGGTACAGCGACAGTGGAGCAGCGCCTGCGGGCTCTCGGCAAAGTCATGAGCGACGGGTATCCCGTGGGCCTCATGATAGGGCCCGTGATCATCTTCGACGGGTGGAAGGAGCAGTACAGGGATCTCCTGGACAGTGTGAGGTCCGCTCTTGGAGGCACAGAAGGGGCGGGGAGGGGCCTAGGGTTCGAGATAATCACCCACCGGTTCACGTCCCGCGCCAAGAAGAGCATCCTCTCAGTGTTTCCCAACAGCGCTCTGCCGATGGAGGAGAGTAACCGGCGGTTGGTCCACGGCCAGTTCGGCTACACCAAGTATGTCTACCCCAAGGAAACGATGGAGGATGTCAGGGAGTTCTTCGAGGCCGAGATACACGAGCGGCTACCTGGCGCAGTGATCCAGTACATTGTGTAGAGCCGGCGCAGTTACGGTTGACTCCAGCAAGGAGACCGTATAGAATGCGCGGCGGAGGGAATTTGATGTCGGTATCCTACAATCTCAACGCTAGAGCGGTGCTTGCGTAACAGGGCCATCCCGGTCCGCTAGCCGTCTACTTCACCACACCGCAAGCCGCCGCCCACGGAAGTGGCGCGCATTGCCATTCCCGTATCCCGCAGCGTTGAGAAACCCCAAGCAGACCAGGCTATCTTATGTTTGCGTTGCAGGGAGGAACCGACAGTGGACACGACGTCCTTTAAGATACTCGAATACGACCTCATCAAAGCTCAAATAGCAGCGTTATGCGTCAGCAATCTCGGCAAGGCGCTCTGCGAAAACCTGACTCCGTCCACCGACGTAAGGCGGGTCAGAGTGATGCTCCAGGAGACCACTGAAGCCCGTGTGCTGGCCGACGGTGGAGCCCAGCCAATCTACGGACTGCACGACATCAAGGAACCATTGGTTCTTGCCGAAAAGGGTCAGATTCTATCTCCGGCGGACCTCCTCAGGATCGCCGACACCATGCGGGGCGCGTCCAAGTTCAAGAAGTTCATGAGAGGAAAGCAGGCGGAAACGCCGCTCCTATCCTCATATGCCGAGTCGGTAGCGGACCTGCCGGAGCTCATCCAAGCCATCGATGTGTCCATCGACGGCGATAGAGTCAGCGACAGCGCTAGCGACGACTTACGCCGGGTCCGGCGCGCGATCAAGCAGACAGAGTCCCGGGTGCAGGAGCGCCTGCACAGCATGATGGGATCTGCCGGCCTCAGGGAGGCTATCTCCGAAGGATTCGTGACCTTGAAGAACGGGAGATACGTCATCCCCGTCAAAGCGTCCCACAAAGCCAAGGTGCCAGGCACCGTGGTCGCCGCGTCTTCTTCGGGCCAGACAGTGTTCATAGAGCCTACAGCCGTAACAAACCTGGTGAACGAACTGGTGCAGCTGAAGGCTCAGGAAGAAGAACTCGTCTATCGCGTGCTCTGTGAACTCACCGCCATGGTCCTGGCCGATATAGACAAGATCAAGGTCACACTTGAGACGATGGCGGCATGCGACTTCGCTATGGCGAAGGGTCGCCACAGCCTGGAACACAACGGGGTAGCTCCGGTGATGGGAGAAGGCCCCGTCGTCGAGCTGGTTGGCGTGAGGCACCCGCTGCTCGGCAAAGCCGCCGTACCGGTTGACGTCACGGTGGGAGGTCCGTACAGGACGCTCGTTGTCACAGGACCCAACACTGGGGGCAAGACAGTGCTCCTGAAGACCGTGGGGCTGTCGAGCCTCATGGCTCAGTCAGGTCTTCACGTGCCTGCCGTCTCCGCGAGGTTGCCTATGTTTGCCCAGGTCCTGGCGGATATTGGCGACAACCAGAGCATCCAGCAGTCGCTCTCCACGTTCTCATCCCACATGGGCGCCATATCGGGAATCCTGCGTCTGGCCGGCCCAGGTTCCCTGGTGCTCCTGGACGAGATAGGCACCGGAACCGATCCGCGTGAGGGGGCCGCGCTGGCATGCTGCATCTTGGATTACCTGCATTCTCAAGGGTGCGTCACTGTGGCCACATCCCACTACGGTGACGTGAAGTCGTTTGCGGAGAGGCGCAAGGGGTTCATAAACGGATGCGTTGAGTTCGATGAGGAGACGCTGCGCCCGCTTTACAGGCTGCAGATAGGCCGCTCGGGGAAGAGTCAGGGTATAGTTGTGGCGGAGCGGCTCGGCATTCCGGCCGAGATCATCGAGAGGGCGAGGGCCATGGCGGGTCAGGCCGAGGCCATTCCGGTCTCCAACCAGGTGGCGCCTCCCGATGAGGTCATTGCGGTTTCGGTGCCGCCCCCTGTCAGGGAGGTCCAAGAGAAGCCGGCGCCGCCTCGGGAGAAGCAGTTCCTCCTGGGCGACATGGTATACGTGACTTCGCTTAACGAGAAAGGGCGAGTGGCGAGAGAGGCCGACGACAAGGGAGATCTTATCATCCTGATCCGCGGACAGAGGTACAACGTCAACCACAAGCGCTTACGGATGCTGGGCAAGAGGGAAGACCTGTACCCGGACCTGCCCAACTACGATCTCCGGATCGTGCTCACCAGCAAAGAGGACAGGAAGCTGGACAAGGCGATGTCCAAGAGGCCGGTTGACGGTGTGCGCGTCATACCCCAGGACCCCAAATAGGAACGGCCCTTTCGAGAGCGTCGGCCAGTGTTTGTGCAGCTAGAGAGCGTACCGGACCAGCGTGGCTGCCGAGCCGCGGGTTGCCGCCGTAGTGTCGCCTATCTCGGCGATGAAGCGCTCAACTAGTACACGATCGTCTGTTCCGAAAACCGTCGGACCGCGATCCCAAATGGAACCGGCAGGTTACACGTTCGCACAAACAAAGCCCGCCAGTAAACCCGGCGGGCAGAACAGTCTCTAAATTCCGGATAGAGAATCGTTAAAGGAGGCTTCTAGATCCGTTCTCAGTAGGGCTCTACGTGGAGCTCGAAGAACGCCTTGGGATGGGCGCAGAACGGGCACGTCTCCGGGGCCTCGGAGCCATGGTGAATGTACCCGCAGTTGCGGCAGTGCCAGGTGGCCTCTCCATCCTGCTTGAAGACGGTTCCGGCCTCGACCTTGGCCAAAAGCTTGCGGTAACGCTGTTCGTGAGCTTCCTCGATCTTGGCGACTTCCCTGAACA
>CAZRRG010000078.1:0-10600 GCA_964602455.1 uncultured Eubacteriales bacterium
CCTGTACGGCTTGGCCGCCAGGGTAACCCGGGAGGGAGCTCCCGCTTTCCGGTGGGCTACCGTCATCGCGGGAGTCGCGGGCATCCTGGCGGCTTCAGCCGGTTTCTCCACACTGGTCCGGGTGGTCTACCCGCTTGTAGGCTGGGCAGGCCTGGCCCTTCTGTTCGCTCTGCTTACCGACTACTTCCGCCGGAGGCTTACTTCCCGGAGAAGGCGATAGGTACTTCAACTTGCGTTGTCTCGCCGTCCACTGTCGCCGAGAAGTATACCCTGCCGTTGGAGTTGCTCGGCACCGCTATGCTGAGTCCGCTCTCGAAGTAGACCCACTGGCCGTCTCCGCTAGCCGAGATGGTCTTCCTTCCGAGCACGTTGTAGCCGTCTTCCACCGCTACGTCCACACTGCCGCCGCCCTTTACGAAACCGGCCACTGTGAGGCGTTCCAGTACAAGCGAGCCTCTCTCAGGGCGCACCGGCAGGATCTTCTGCCCGGACTCCACCTTGGTGAGGCCGACATGCTCCACCCTGCTGCCGCCGGAGCCGGTCCTCACCAGCCTAACGTCGATCTCGCGGTTACCCTCTATGGCGACCTCAATGTAGGGGTAGCTGATAACGGTATCGGCGCTCCCGGTCGGCGGATTGAGCGTCACTGTCAGCGCCAGGGTTCCATCCTGCCCAAGCTCGGCCTTCTCCAGCTGGAGACTGTAGCCGGCGCTTGGGACCTCGCCCGCCGTGATCATGAGCACCTGCTTACCCTGGGAGAAGAACGACGCTGCCCATGGATCGCTGGTCTTTGCCAGCTCCGCGAATCCGGGAGACAGATTAGCATCGAGGTCCTTGCCTGTTACGATCCTGGGAGGCAGGCCTGCCAAACCCGAGATGAGAGACGTAAGGTCTCCCTTGTACACTTGGCGCTTGTTCTGGCTGTCGGTGTAGATCAGGTACTTGCCGTCCCAATCGTACGCAACCATCCCCGCGTCGCCAACGATGACGTAGTCGGTCCTGGTCATTCCGCCCTGGTCCTTGGGGTCGGTTACCTTCTTAGCTTCCTTCAAAGCCTTGCGGAAGTCCGCCGGATTGGGCACTGTCACCTGATTGCCAAACATATCCCTTACGGTGATATCGCCTTTGTCCAGCTTAGCCAGCGATACCAGGTTCTTTCCGCCGCATGAGACCGCAAACAGCGTAAGGAGCACGAGCACGGCCACCCACGCGAATCTTCTCTTGATGGTCATCTGGAAATCCCTCCTGGGTTGTATTGACGCACGCGAGCGCAAGATCGTTTCATATATCGCCCAAACTGGTCTTTCAATGGTGAAAAACCTCGTTGACCTTGATCTCTTAGGGTGTTATAACTTTGAGAAAACTTGCGCCCCCCTAAGAGGGCGATGGAGGAACCCTACTTGACGAGCCGCAACTACATCGAATACCGCCCGGATAGAGGCCTTATGGTTGGCGGGATACCCGCCGCGCGGCTGGCCAAAAAGTACGGGACGCCTCTTTACGTGTACTCTGAAGACGCCATTGTCGAGCGGATGCGGGAGTATACATCCTCATTCTCCAAGGCGTATCCGGATAGCGCAATAGCCTACGCAAGCAAGGCTTACCTCACGATGAGGATGGCCCAGCTGGTGAACCAGGAGGGCCTCTACATCGACACGGCGAGCGGCGGTGAGCTCTACATCGCCCTGCAATCCGGCTTCCCCCCGGAGCGCATCATGCTCCACGGGAACAACAAATCCAACGACGAGTTGGAGATGGCGATAACCGCCGGGGTCGGCCGTATCGTCGTCGACAACTTCGATGAGCTAACGAGACTCCAGCGGATCGCGCGCAAGGAAAAGCGCGTCCAGGGAGTTCACCTCCGGCTTACTCCGGGCATTGACGCCCACACTCACCGCTCGCTTTCGACCGGGGAGATCAGCTCCAAGTTCGGGATCGCGCTGGGCGGCGAGGAGCCGTTCCTGGCGGCCATAGAGACCGAGCGGTCGCCGAACCTGTCGCTCATGGGGATCCACTGCCACATCGGCTCCCAGATATTCGAGGCGGCTCCCTACGCCGAAGCGATTCGCGTCATGCTGGGATTTGCCGCGGAACTGAATCGCAGGACCGGCATTGTGGTAAGAGAGCTAAACCTGGGCGGCGGGCTTGGAGTCAACTACATGGCTGACGGCGTGACGGAGATCGATCCTTCAGCCGCCGACCATTGCGCGTTCCTCGCCAGAGAAGTCATGACACAGGCCCAGGAACTGGGGATACCTCTTCCCCGCCTCTTCACCGAGCCCGGGCGCTCCATCGTCGCGCCGGCGGCGGTTACGCTCTATACGGTGGGCACTGTGAAGGACCTCCCCAATGGAGAAACGGTTGTCGCTGTGGATGGCGGCATGGCAGATAACCCGCGGCCGGCTCTGTACGGCGCCAAGTACCGGGTGATTCCCGCGTTCCCGGAGCGTACTCCGGAGCGTGTGACGGTTAGAGTGGTTGGAAAGCACTGCGAGGAAGGCGACGTCCTGATCGAGCGGACCGAGGTCCCGCCTCTCCGCCCAGGCGACATCATCGCGCTTCCTGTGAGCGGCGCCTATCAATACTCGATGAGATCCAACTACAACGCCCTACTGCATCCGGCAGTAGTTCACGTGTCGCAAGGAAACGCGTTCTTGGTCGTCGAACGTCAAAAGTACCGCGATCTCATCGCCAAGGAGAGATCCGCGCCGCAGTTTGCTCTGGCAGAACCCGACAAGGCGGCCAACGGCACCTAGCCTCTAGCCGCTGTCGAGAGGAAGCACACCATGGATAGCTGGAAGGTCCCTGTCCTGCTGCTCCCCATGAGTCTTGGGATCGGCGGCGCAGAGACTCAAGTGGTTTCGTTGGCCAAGCATCTGAAAAAGCGTGGTTGGAGCGTGCTCGTCGCCTCAGCGGGCGGGCAGCTGGTGGCCGCATTGGAACAAGAGGGCATCGAGCACTATATCGCGCCCCTCGACTCCCGCTCTCCTCTAAACATGCTCCGCGCGGGCCGCATCGTGACAGATCTTGTCCGGAAGAAGGGCGTGGGATTGGTTCACGCTCACGCCAGGATCCCGGCGTGGATAGCGGAGAAGGTCTGCCGCAGGCAAGGGATACCGATGGCCATGACCTACCACGGCACGTTCGCGTCGGGCTTGTTCTGGAATGCCTTCACCCGGCCAGGCGACGCTACGATAGCCAAGAGCGACGACATCCGCGACTACATATCCCGTGAGTTTGGGTTCGATGCGGCAAGCATCGCGGTTATCCCCAACGGGATCGACCGCGAAACGTTTCGCCCGGCATCCCCCGGGGAGATTGAGGCAGCCCGCGCATCGCTAGTGGCGGACGGCGCTTCACCTGTCGTCCTCTACGCTTCCAGGCTAGACGGCGACCTCGCGAATTCCGCCTGCACGACCATCGAGGCGTGCGCTCGCCTCCTTCCCAGGTACCCCGCCCTCACACTGCTGGTTGCCGGCGACGGCGACGGTCTCGACAAGGTCCGGGACTGCGCGTCCTCGGCAAACCGCGAGGCCGGACGCGAGTTCGCCCGGTGCACAGGGTTTCTCTACGACACATTCCCGGCGTACGCTGCATCAGATCTAGTGGTAGGCATGTCCCGAGTCGCCCTGGAAGCCATGGCGTGCGAGAGGCCCGTGGTAATCGCGGGTCCCGACGGCATCGCGGGCCTGGTTTCACCGGACAACGAAGCGGCGCTGGAACAGCGCAACTACACATCGAGAAACGCTCCATACGAGCTCACAGCCGAAAGGCTCGCACCCTACATCGATGAACTCCTATCGGATCCCGGCCTCCGTGAGAGTCTCGGCAAGTACGGCGCCGGGGTCGTCGAGAGACACCATTCCATGGAAGAAGTCGCCCTTAAGACGGAAGAAGTCTACGGCCGTCTCCTAAGATCCCGCAGGAAAACCTAGGGAACAGCTGTGTACCGCCGCTTCGTCATATAGGTGCGACGACTAACGCACCGGAGGTCCTTCACCATGCGTACCAGATCCAAGCTTTTCCCCACTCTAAGCAGGGCAATCCTTCTCGCCGTGGCCTGCGCGGTGCTTGCGCAACCCGCAAGGGCCTTTGCCGCGGCCGCGGGGTACTACCGGAACCTGGGTATCATGCCTAACAGCGTGACGCCCTCCTTCACCTTCGCGGTCGCGTCCGACAGTCACGTCGGGTACGGGCCGGCGACCCGGAGCACCACAGCCGCGTTGGCCGACATGGCGTCCCGGTATCCCGACCTCGCGTTCATGGTACATATGGGCGACATTACGGAAACCGGAGCCGCCGCCGAGTACGACGAGGCCAAGGCCCTTTTGGACGCCCTGAAGATCCCGGTGTTCGCTACCTTGGGCAACCATGAGTCCCGGTGGCAGGACCCGCAGGGAGCCCTGTTCCGCAACCGATTCGGCAGCCCGAACACGTCCTTTAACTGGGGCGCGTGGCACTTTGTCGTGCTGGACACGACCTATCCTGGCGAGACACTGGGGACACTGGACCCCGCCACCATGGCTTGGCTCAGAGACGATCTCACCCGGAATCCGGGGCGCCCGGTAGCGGTATTCTCCCACCATCCCCTTCTCTACCTTGAGAACGAGTTCCAGGACTCCGATGCCGCGTTCGCCCAGATAATGGACGAGTTCCCCGTGCGAGTCGTCTTCTCGGGCCACGGGCACTCGTTCATCAAGTGGCAGGCCCAGGGACAAAGGTTCCAGATGGTGGGGGCTCTCATGGATGGCGCGTACGCCGTAGTCTCGGTGAACGGCCTTTCCCTCACGGTCAAGTCTGTTTCTCCCGGCGCTGACGGCGTCTATGTGGAGCAGGGTCTATGGCAGGCCACTGTACCGGCCGCAAACGCGGCTGCGCCCAAGAACCCGGTGACAAGCGTCACTGCTTCCGTGGAAGAAGGGACGCTGAACGCCTCCATTGACCTCTCCAACCCAGCTGAAACCTACTTTCAGATCGACAACGGGTCTTTCGTGTCCCTAGGTCGCCTCAAGGCCGGGGCCAACCCCTTCACCTTCGACGTGTCCAAGCATGCCTACGGGCGTCATACGCTGACCGTGAAGACGGTTACAACCGATGGGCCCTTCTTTACGACTATCGAGTTCGGAAAGAACCCCGGCGCGCTAGAGGAATGGAGGGTCAACCTCGGCAGCGCGGTGACGGGAAACATGGTGATCAGGAACGAAGGGGAAGCCATAATCGGCACCCGGGATGGGATCGTGCGCGGAGTGCGCCTGACCGACGGAGAAACGCTCTGGAGCATGAACGCGGGCTCCATGTGGGGCGGCGGCGTCATCGACAGCGGCAAGCTGTACTTCGGCACCGCCAACGGCGACTTCTACTGCGTTGACGCCTCCTCAGGGTCGCTCCGGTGGAAGACTCAAATCGATCCGTCCGGCTTTGTCGCGCCTCCTCTCGTGACCGGCGGCCCCGCAGGCAAGCGGGTGGTGGCCGTCTCCACTTCCGGCAAAGCGTACTGCCTGGATGCTTCTCCGGGGTTAGGAAGTGGGAGTACCAGGCGAAAGGGGCTATCGTAAACTCCGCTGTCGCCGAGGGCAACGCCGTGTTCTTCGGTTCATGGGATACCAATCTGTACGCGGTAGACCTGGCATCCGGCTCCCTATTGTGGTCAGTCCAACTGGGGCGCCAGGTGTACTACGCTCCTTACCTTACCCCCGCTGTGTATAACGGCACCGTATACGCAACGACCACCTATGACGCCACCGCAGGCGGAAGCTTCCTCTACGCGCTCGACGCCGCTACCGGCGAGACCAAATGGAAAGCTACCGGCAAGTCCTCCTTCATGTCCCCGTGGGTTGCGCCCGGCTACCCGGTCACCGTGATGGACGCCGCAGGCACCGTCTGGGCCTTCTCGCAGGCGCAGGGACAGGTAGTCCGGTCCAAGCCAGGCAGCAGCACGCTCTTCGGCGACGCTCAGGGCGACGGAACCCGGTTCGTCACCGGAGGATACCGTGGCGTGGTGGGTCTCGTGAATGAGGCAGGCAGGGCAGACTTCGTAGCGGGCGACGGGCACCTGTTCGTCTCCCCCGTCCTGGTGGACTCCGCTAACGGCCAATCCGGGGCGCTGGTTGCCGACACCCGCGGGAACCTGTACCTGCTTTCGTTCCTGAAGTAACCCGGTTCCTTAGGACCATAGCTGGGGATGATCTTCGTAAGCGGCGCGAGCGCGCTAAGGAGGTCGTCCCCAGTGAATGAAGAACCCCACATCGCATACACCAAGCCCACCAGAGTCGCAGTGGTGGGAGCCGGGATTGTCGGCTCCACCTATGCCTACACAGTGCTCTTGCAGGACCTGGCTGACGAGATCGTCCTCATCGACGTCCGGGGAGACAAGGCCCGGGGAGAAGCAATGGACCTGTCCCACGCGGCGCCCTTCACCGGCCGCACGGCCATCTGGGCCGGTACCATGGACGATCTCACAGAGGCGGACCTCATCATGATATCGGCAGGCATGAACCAGAAGCCGGGACAGACCCGCATGGACCTCCTCCGGGAAAACGCCCGGATCGTCGGGGACATTGCCGAGGAAGCAGGAGCCCTTAGCCCGGGAGCCGTCTTTCTGGTGACCACCAACCCGGTTGACGTCATGTCCTACGTCACGATGAAGAGGTCCAAGGCCTCTCCGTCCAGGGTTCTGGGGTCCGGCACCGCCCTGGATACCGCCAGGCTGCGCTTTCTCATCGGTCAAGATCTCGGCATTGACCCGAGGAGCATCCATGCGTTCGTGCTTGGGGAGCACGGGGATTCAGAACTCGTGGCGTGGAGCAGGGCCCAGGTCGCCGGCAACTCCATTGTGGACTGGCCAGACCTGGACGAAGACGACCGCAGGGCTATCGCGGCGGACGTCAAGGGCGCAGCCTACGAGGTCATCCGGATGAAGGGCGCCACCTGCTACGCCATAGCGCTCACGCTGGCCAAGATCACGGAAGCCGTGCTCAAAGACTCGCGGACAGTCTTCTCCGTCTCGACGTACCTTGACGGCCAGTACGGCATATACGACGTCTACCTGGGCGCGCCGGCCATTGTCGGAAGGGGCGGTGTAGTGCGGACCCTGGAGATACCGCTCTCAAGAGAGGAACTGGAGCAGCTCCATGAATCCGCCCGGCTGGTGAAAGAAGCGAGCGAGTCCATCCAGTTGGGCAGGCAGCAGCTCTTTGGCATCCCACGACGACCGCAGCCGCTGTCTGGGACAGCGCTAGAGGAGACGCGCGGGACATCCCGTGCTGCTTCGGCCGCGTCCAACGAGACGTCTCTAGAACTGGCGCCGGACCGCGTCCGGGCCCGCATCCCTCGCCGGGTGGGCATCAAACGGGTGACTAAGAGGCCGAGACGGCTTATCTAGGTTCCTCCTGCGACCGTTCACCGGTTAGGCGCGCGTCTAACGCCGCGATGGCAGCCATCAGCATGCCGATAAACCGGTCCCGGTCTACCTCAAGGGCAACATCGGCATTGGGCTCCCTCTCCGTCACAGCGCCCAGGTCAACCACGGTCCTCCCCAGTGTGAACTCGCCTTTGGTCTCAACGTCGACCCTAAGACGGCGGGTCTTCACGATATCAGGCTCACATGCCGCCGCAACGGCCAGCGCATCGTGGATGGGGTTGCCCAAAAACCCATGGGACCGGTAGAAGGCGGAGTAAGTGTCCATGAGACCGGCGGCAAACCGGCCAACGGGTCCCGACTCGCGGAGGGCCTCAACTTCCTGGGGATACACCAGGGCTTTGTGGGTTACATCCAGGCCTATCATAGTGATGGGCACGCCTGACTCGAAGACTACCCGCGCGGCCTCCGGATCGACATACATGTTGAACTCCGCGGATGGAGTCCAGTTACCCTCCCCTACAGCGCCTCCCATAAGGACAATCCGCTCTATCTTCTTCTTGAGACCGGGATGGGCCAGCAGGAACAGGGCGATGTTTGTGAGGGGACCCACCGGGATGAGCGTGACTCTCCGCTCCTCACTGCTCAGTACAGAGGCTATGAAGTCGACGGCCGGACGGCTTGACCTGCACACTACCGCATCCACTACCGCCGTTGCCCCCAGGCCGCCGGCTCCGTGAACGGCGGGAGCCGTGACAAGGGGCCTCATCATAGGTCCGTCCGCTCCCCGGCACACCTCCACCGAGGCGCCGATGACGTCCAGAACTCGCAGCGCGTTACGATAGGTGTTCTCACCGGTGCTGTTGCCCGCGACCGTCGTGATCCCTAGGAGGTCAAACCGGCCGCTTCCAACGGCAAGCATTATGGCCAGGGCATCGTCGCATCCGGGATCGCAGTCGATTATGGCCGGGATCTTCTTCTCCATGAGATACCCTCCTAGCGGAGTCAGTGAGATTCACACTGCTTGGCGGCAAGAAACCTGTCTATCTCGTCGCGCCACGGCATGGACGTCTGGGCGCCGGCGCGAGTGACAGAGATAGCCGCGGCCGCATTGGCGAACCTGCAGGCGTCTCCGAAGGACCTGCCCTCGCAGATAGCCGCGGCCAGCGCTCCGGCGAAGGTATCGCCGGCGGCAGTTGAGTCTACTACGTCAACAACGTAGCCAGGCAGGTACTCCGCCCGGTCTCCTACGGCGTAGACAAGGCCTTTCCCGCCCAGTTTCACCACAACACGGGGGATGCCCCAGGCCATGAGGTCTCTGGCCGCCGCCTTGGCTGACTCTGGGTCGGTAACGGGGCGGCCGATAAGGAACTCGGCTTCATGCTCGTTCGGGGTGATTATGTCCACCGCTTGCCGGAGCCCCTCGGGGAGCGTTACCGGCGGAGCCGGGTCCAGCATCACGGTTACTCCGGCCTCACGGGCCTTGCGCGCCGCGTACTCCACTACAGGCAGCGGCACCTCGAGCTGCAGCATGAGGATGCGAGCGCTATCTAGGACCGGTCCCAGAGCCTCTACGTCTTCGCGGGTCACGGTGCCGTTGGCCCCGGGGACCACCACGATGGAGTTCTCCCCATGCCCGTTAATCACGATGAAGGCGCTTCCGGTGGGCTCCTTGGGCGAGACCCTGACGTGGTCGCCTCTTACCCCTGCCTCCAGGAGGCTCCTGGTGAGAACGCTCGAGAACACGTCGTCCCCGATGCGTCCCGCCATCACTACCTTCCCTCCGGCTCTGGACGCGGCAACCGCCTGGTTGGCGCCCTTACCGCCAGGGTAGATACGGAAATCGGTTCCCGGCACGGTCTCCCCGGCCCCTGGACGCCTCGATGCCCGGACTACAAAATCAACATTGAGACTGCCGAAGACCACGATGGTCTTTCGCGGGTCCGCGACAAGTGGAGTCTCAGCCCCTTGCAGGCCCGCGGATAGGCTGCGCGCTGCCTGGCTAGGGTTGAATCCCAGCGCCCGGACGGCTTCCATGACTCTCTCCCTGGTGACCTCGCTGGCGTATCCTGTTCCGTTGATCACGCGAGATACGGTAGCTATAGAGACTCCGGCGCGTTTGGCTACGTCCTTGATGGTTGCTCCACCCATCACCGTCCGCCCCCTCTGTGAGACCTGTGTGAAAGCGTTTCCACTCTCGTCCTCATTCTTGTGAAACCGTTTCCACATCCCTGTTACATCGCATGAAAACGTTTACATGGGCACTGGCCTCATTCTATGGAGGCCCCGGGGGTTCCTCCAGGCGCCTGCAGGCGGAGGTTGTACCACAGGGAAGGTGATCTCGGCTGGGGCGGTACGCAAGTAAGGTGACATCCAGGGAGGGCAATCTACATGGTGAGAGAGGGGCATTGCCGGCACATCCGGCATAGCGTTATGTGAACACATTATGTGGGGGGATAGCCGTGCAAGTGGATGGTATCTATGTGTCGCTATCCGCCAAGGAAGTCGCTTCCCTGCTGAAGAGTCTCCCCCTCCCTAAAGGGATCCGTGTGAGCGATGTGGTCCTCACGAACAACGGACTGGAAGCCACCGTCAGAGCGTCCCTCCTACTCGGGCTTCCGGTGAAGTTCAAGATCGAGCTCGATCGCTTTGCCGGGCCAAAGGTTGTCTTCAGGGTCTCCCCTCCCGTGAAGCCAAACTGGCTGGTCGTGCGGCCAATGGTGGCGGCCATCCCGGGAGCGAGGTACATGGGTAACAGCATGGTGGAGCTCGACCTCATCTCGGCCTCTGGAGGGCTTCTATCCGGCATCACGTTGAAGAGACTCTCCTTTAGCCGGAATGGCTTTGTGGGAGAGGCGTCGGCCGTGGCTTCCACGGCCTCGTGGGCGGACCTCCTGTCCAGAATAACCTGGTAACGCTGTCTCGCCAGACCATACCTCTCGTACGAGGGCATACACCCTCACACTAGGCCATGCGCACTCATATCATCTTAGGAAGCCGTTATAAGGAGGCGCATGGCGTGGAGGACAAAAGAGAGAACCCGCAGGCTCCACACGTCCACGACTATTTCGGGAGAACGTCGGTTGACGACGGTCATTTCCACACTTTTACCGGAGCGACAATGGAGCAGGTATCCGCGGTCGGGGGACACGTCCACAACTATGCGAACGAGACCCGCGTTGCGCAGAATCACACGCACATCATGAGGGGGACCTCCGGCCTGCCGATCCCGGTCCTATTGGG
>CAZRRG010000079.1:0-10588 GCA_964602455.1 uncultured Eubacteriales bacterium
GTAGAAGTGAAGGATATCGGGGCGATCATGCAGAGAGCGCTCGACGGAGCGTGGGCGAGACACGAACTTCTAGCGAATAACGTGGCCAATGCGGAAACGCCGGGATATAAGCGGCTTGATTACGACTTCCGGAGCCAGCTACAGAAGGAACTCTCCAGGGTCGCATCTCCTACCATGACAAACAGCCGGCATCTTTCCGCGTCTACCAGCCAGAGAACCTTCTTCGAGCAGGATCTTTCCAGCATAACCGCTGACGGCAACAGCGTGGACATCGACAAAGAGATGGGCGAAGTGGCGACAAACGCCCTATACTACGAGGCCGTGTCCCGCCAGCTTGCGTCCTACATGGGGCTTCTACGAAAGGCCATAACAGAAGGGAGGCGATGAGGATGAAGTTGTTCTCGAGCATAGAGACAAGCGCGTCAGGGCTTACCGCTGAGAGACTCCGCCTGGATCTCATCGCGTCCAACCTTGCCAACGCGGAAAGCACACGGACCGCCAGCGGAGGACCCTACCGCCGCAAGGTCGCTGTGTTTGAGCCCAAGGGAGCCAGGTACTCATTCCGGGACATTCTATCCCGCAGCTTCACAACCACGCCTACCGGCGTCCAGGTCTCCGCGGTCCGTGAGGATCAGAGCCCGTTCCGGAAGGTGTACATGCCGGGACACCCGGAGGCTGATGAGGAAGGCTACGTGACCTATCCAAACGTGGATGTAACCACAGAGATGGTGGATATGATGGCGGCGACCAGGGCCTACGAGGCCAACGTCACTGCTATCGAAGCCGCCAAAACAATGGCGCAGAGAGCACTCGACATACTGCGTTCTTAGCGTGTAAATAGGCACCCGCAAGAGCGGGGCCTATCCGGGGGGAGGAGCACTACATGTACTTGCGAGCAATTTCCATGCCCAGCCTGGGCCCGATCGTCGAAAGACCTGTAACCGGACGGACAACAACCGCCGCAGACCCCAAATCATCCTTCACAAGTATCCTCCAGAAGGCATCCAATGCACTCGATCAGCTGGACAAGGAGGCCGCGCAGGCCCAGATGGACCTCGTGACCGGCAGCGCCAGGGATCTCCACACCGCGGCCGTATCCGCGGAAAAGGCCAGCCTGGCCTTGGACCTAGTGGTGTCGGTTCGCAACAAGGCCATTGAGGCCTACCAGGAGATCATGAGGATGCCGGTCTAGGGACCCACCTAGAGCCCACCGGATCCAGCAGAATCCAGCGGTCGAGGTGACCATACTTGGGTGCGCAACTGACGTCCATTACTAAGGGCATTACCGACATTTGGGCAAGACTTGGGAAAGTGCAGAAGGCCATCATCGCCGGCGCGATCGGCGTGGTCTTCGTGGCCTCGTCCATCATGCTTGCCCTGGGAAGCAGAGGCGCCCAGTACGAGACTCTGTTCTCCGGGCTTGATCCAGTAGACGCGGGCACCATCGTCTCCGAACTCGAGAGAGAGGGAATACCCTACGAATTGGCTGACGGCGGAAAGACCATCCGCGTGCCCTCAGAGAACTTGTACCGCACCCGGTTATCTCTCGCGTCTCAGGGACTCCCGTCATCAGGCATCGTGGGTTTCGAAAGCATCAGCGGCAACTCCATCTGGGCAACGGATTTCGAACGGCGAGTGCAGTACATACGGGCTTTGTCGGGAGAACTCACGCGAACTGTGAAGTCTATTTCGGGCGTTGAGGATGCCCGCGTCCATATAGTCATACCGGAAGATACCGTGTTCTCGGCCCAGAGGACGCCGGCGACGGCCGCGGTGCTTCTAAAGCTCCGTCCAATGTACGAGCTCAGCGCCTCCACCATCAAAGGCATCATGAACCTGGTGGCGCGGTCGGTTGAAGGGCTCTCTCCCAGCGAAGTCACGGTAATGGACACTACCGGGCGACTCCTGTCGACGGAGTATGGAGACAGCGACATCCTCGGCGGGGCTGGGAGCGCCGCGTACGAGCTGACATCCAAAGTGGAGAGGGATCTGGAGAAGAGGCTTATCTCAATGCTCTCCCCGGTGCTCGGCGCGGGAAATGTGGTCTGCCAGGTGCGGGCGAACCTGAACCTGGACCAGACGCGGACAACCGAGGACGCGTACATCACCGACCCTGAGAATCCTCAAGGAGCCCTTAGGAGCACCCAACAGGTAACCGAAACGTACAGCGGGACCGGGACTCCTGCCGGAGGCACGGCCGGGGGGCTCGATGTCCCGACCTACGCCACCGGCAGCCCCGGGCAATCAAACTACCAACGCACCGAGACCACTCAAAACTACGAAGTAACCCGCAAGACAACCGAAACACTGGTTTATCCCGGGACCGTGAAGAACCTGTCGGTTGCGGTCATGGTCAACAAAGAGCTGACTGAGGAGCAGACCGCGGTTATCACCGAGAGCGTGTCGGCAGCCTTAGGCCTGGATCCGCTGCGTCAGGACAGGATCAGCGTAACCGGGCTGAAGTTCGATACGTCTCTCATCGACGAACTGCAGGCCGGCGCAATTCCTGCCACCCAACCGCTTAACAGAGTGCTTATCTACGGCATCGCCGTCCTGGTTGCGCTGATTGTCGGTACCGTCATCATCTTCATGCTGCGTCGCCGCAGGGCGAAGGCTCCTGTCGAAGAGATCGAAGAGGCGCCGGAGCCGGAACCCGATTTCCTCGACGAGCCCTCCTTGACCCCCGCGGCACTCACGAAACAGCGCCTTAGAGAGACCGTCGAGAAGATGGCCCGCACCAACCCCGAGACTGTAGCCACGCTTGTGAAGACGTGGCTCCTGGAGGATGAGCGCTAATGGCCGTTCAGCACAGAGGGCTTACCGGCAAGGAAAAGGCCGCGATCCTCATGATCTCGCTGGGTCCCGATCTTTCTGCCCAGGTGATGAAGCACCTCAAGGAGGAAGACATCGACGTCCTGACCCTTGAGATCGCCGGTACCAGGCGCGTGGACAACGAGATCGGCGAGATGGTGATGAAAGAGTTCACCGACATGTTCATGGCGCAGCAGTATATCAATGAGGGCGGGATTGAGTACGCCAAGGTGCTCCTGGAAAAGGCCCTTGGCAAGGACAAAGCCAGCGACGTACTGGGAAGGCTCACCGCATCGCTGCAAGTCCGGCCCTTTGACTTCGCCCGCAAGGCGGAGCCCCAGCAGCTTCTGAACTTCCTTGAGAGCGAAGCTCCCCAGACTATCGCTCTGGTGCTCAGCTACCTTGCCCCCAACCAGTCAGGCAGCATACTGGCGTCGCTTGGCCCTGACTTGCAGGTCGAGGTTGCAAGGCGCATCGCTTCGATGGAGGGCACCACGCCTGAGGTCATCAAAGAAATCGAACGGATCCTGGAACGCAAGATCGTCTCTGTGGCGGGCCAGGACTACACCCGGACCGGAGGCATCGGCGCGATAGTCGACATCCTCAACAACGTCGACCGCCAGACGGAGAAGACCATCCTCAACGCGCTGGATGTGGAGGCGCCCGAACTCTCCGAGGAGATCAAGAAGCGGATGTTCCTGTTCGAGGACATCATCTACCTCGACGACCGCGCCGTTCAGCGCTTCATGCGCGAAGTGGACATGTCCCGCGACCTGCCCTTGGCCCTCAAGGCAGCGTCGGAAGACGTCAAGCAGAAGGTCTACCGGAACCTGTCGTCCCGTGCTGTGGAGACTCTCAAGGAAAGCATCGACTACCTCGGTCCGGTGCGCATGAGAGACGTGGAGGAAGCGCAGCAGCGTATCGTTGCTATCATCAGGCGGCTTGAGGATCAGGGAGAGATCGTGGTGGGCCGCGGCGGAGGAGACGAGGTCGTTGTCTAGAGTCTTCCGCGCACCCAACAAGGCGCCTCGCGCCTCCCAGATCTCTGTACTCCGAGGGCAGGAAGTCGCCGCACCCCCGGTTGATCCGGCTGAGATCCTCGACGAAGCCAAGGAGACCGCCGCTAACCTGGTCGCACAGGCACAAGCTGAAGCCAATGGCATCCTCGAGTCAGCCAGGGCGGAAAGCGCCGCGCTGCGAGAGCAGGCCGCTGAGGAGGGCTATCGCGACGGGCGCGAAAGGGGCTACGAGGAGGGCATGAACTCCGCCTCGGAGCTCATTGAACAGGCAAACAAAGTGCTCATGCAGGCTAGAGATGCCTTCGACGCGATGATCGCCGAGTCGGAGCCCAAGCTCCTTGCGCTCGCGATGTCCATAGCCAGGCGGGTGGCCGCCGAGTCCATAAAGACTGATCCGGAGGTTGTACGCGACCTCGTGAAGAGAGGCATGCAGGCCTTGCGCGACGAGCGTGAGTTCTCGCTCCATGTCGACCCCGAGTTGGTAAGCGTGCTGGAAGGCTGCGCCGACGACCTGGGTAGGCAGTACGGCGCCCGGTCAGTCGAAGTGGTCCCGGATACGGCGGCTAGAGAAGGCGCCATCATTCGCACCCCCCACGGTTTCGTCGACGTGACCATCGAGTCCCAGATCCGGAACGTTGCCGAAGCCATCGCCGAGGCCCGGAAGCGCGCCGTGGAGGTAGAGCAATGAACGAGGCTGTCTTCGAATCCTACTTGGAGACGGTGGAGACCGCCCGCACACTGACCTACGGCGGTGTTGTGGCAGACATCGTGGGGCTCCTCATTGAGTCCGCGGGACCTAAGGTCCGCATGGGGGAAATCTGCCGCCTCATACCGCCGTCAGGCGAACCGATACTTGGAGAAGCGGTGGGGTTCAAGGACGGCAGGGTGTTGCTCATGCCTTACGGCGAGCTGGACGGTATAGCCCCAGGGTCGGTGGTAGAGGGAACCGGCCGGGAGCTTCGAGTCGCTGCCGGCAACAAAATGCTGGGCCGGGTGGTCAACGCCCTGGGCAACCCCATCGACCACCAGCCTCACTGGCCGGTCGAACGCTACTGCCCTACGCTTGAGAAGCCGCCGGCTCCGCTGGATCGCGGCAGGATTGACTCGCCGCTTTCGACGGGTGTGAGGTCCATAGACGGTCTCCTCACCCTGGGTGAAGGTCAGAGAATAGGCATCTTCTCAGGTTCCGGAGTCGGCAAGTCCACCTTGATGGGCATGATCGCTCGCAATACCTCGGGCGAAGTGAATGTCATCGCCCTTATCGGTGAGCGTGGCCGGGAGGTCAAGGAGTTCATAGAAAGAGACCTCGGGCCTGAAGGACTGGAGAGGTCGGTCGTGGTTGTGGCCACCTCCGATGAGCCGGCCCTGATGAGGATCAAGGCGGCGTGGGTTGCCACGGCTATCGCCGAGTTCTTCCGTGACCAGGGACTCTCCGTGCTCCTCATGATGGACTCCGTCACACGCTGGTGCATGGCGCTCCGCGAGGTCGGCCTGGCAACCGGCGAGCCGCCGACCACAAGAGGTTACACGCCATCGGTCTTTGCAAACTTGCCCAGGCTGCTCGAGAGGGCGGGAAAGGGTTCCAAGGGCAGCATAACCGGCATCTACACGGTCTTGGTCGAAGGAGACGACATGGATGAGCCCATCGCCGACGCCGCCCGCGGGATCCTGGACGGCCACATCGTCCTGTCCAGGGAACTGGCCCATATGGGTCATTACCCTGCCGTAGACGTGCTCTCATCGGTGTCCAGGCTCATGTCGGCCGTCGCCAGCAAGGAGCAGATTGGAGCGGCTCAAAGGATGCGCAACGTCCTCGCTACCTACAAGAAGGCTGAGGACCTCATCAACATCGGCGCCTACGTCCACGGCTCTAACCCCAAGATCGACGAGTCTCTGTCCTACATCGACAAGGTCAACGGGTTCTTGCGCCAGAGCGTTTCCGAGAAGTTCACGTTCGCTGAGACCGTGTCCAGGCTCCAGGCGGTGTTCTCGTAGGAAGGGCTGTTCGTCCCGACATCAAGTGACGATAAGGAGGTTGGAGGTACCAAGTGAAGAGGTTCGTGTTTCCGCTAGAGAAGGCGCTGGAGATCCGTGAGATCCGGAAACTCCTGGCCGAAGAGAAACTGGGAGAGGCCCAGCGCGAAGAAAGCCGCACCCGCCAGAGGCTGGCGACAGCCGAGGGGATGCGGGAGCAGTGTTTTGATGGGATTCGCGCCTCGCTGGGGGGCAGGGTCGACCCGGTGGAAATGCGGTACCTCATGCAACTTAGGACTTCCATTGAGGACGAGATCTGGCGGCAGAAGACAGACCTGGTCAAGAAGGAAGCCGCCACGAAAGAGGCCACGGAAACCGTGGTCAAGAGGACCCAGGAAGAGCGGACCCTCGTGCAACACCGTGAGAACCGGCTCGAGGAGTACATGGCGCTTTACTGGTGGGAGCAGGGAAAGGCTCTTGACGAGATGGGTTCTCAGCGATTCTTGCGCAGCAAAGGAGGTGAATCGTAGGAATCATGGGTTTCGAGGCTTTGTTTGTGACGAACCGTAGCCACCTGCCCACAGGCGGTGTGGTCGAAGAACACGGAAAAGGCGGGACCACAGGCTCGGAAGGCGCCTTTGGGCTTGTCATGTCCATGGCTCTGGCAGCAATGAACAGCGGGGGGACGCAGATCGCCGGCGGGGGGCTGGAGGACTGTGCTGCGGGCATTGCCGGCACTGGAGTTGAGGACAGCGCGGTATCGTCAGTACTGGTGGAGACACAGATGCCTCCGGGAGACACGATGGCGTCTGCCGAGGCGGTTCATCTACCCGAGACGGGCTGGACCTTTACCGAAGACATAAGTCCGCCGTCCCCGGCGCGTATGGCTGGACCGGTCGAAGCCGCAGCCGCGGCAGAAACCGGGGGCCAATCGGAAGTAACTGCGGAACTGGACCGCCTGGTTACGGGCGCTCCCATTCCACCTGGTCCGTCCCACACACACGACTACACTCAGCCTGGTGCAGCCGCGTCTTTGGGTCGCGCCTTTACCGGCGTAGGCGCGCTCACATCGGCAACCGCAACCCGCGAAGCGGCGGAGGCGCCGGTGTATGGACATCCATCCGACACCATAGCTACCAGCACGGGCGCCGCCATCACCCGCATAGCGGTTGAGGGTAGCTTCCAGGCACAGCCGGAACCGGTTGCATCCGGGCACGGACTACCGCTGCTCGATGGGGGGAGCCGGACAGGTCCGGCGTTTGAGGCGTCGTTGCCGGATCAGGCTTCGGCCAACGCGACCGCCCAGACCGCCGGGAACCACGGACAGGCAGTTAACTCCGCGGTGTCGCCCGTGGGAGCCGGTCTGGCCACCACTGAGGGTATCGACAGTGTCCGGGAAGGCCGGAACTTCGCCGCTTCCTCGAATCCAGGCGCTGAGCGAGTGGAGACCTTGGAAGAAGACATGGGCTTCGAAGACCTTGAACCGGTGGCAGCGGAGGAGCCCGGCGCGGCCGCACTTCCCGCGGTGGATGGTGTGGAAGCCGCGTTGAGGGCGATCGAATCTTCCGCAAAGCCGGAAGCTGCGGCGAGCGCCGCGGATGTCGACTCCCCGTCAGATGGGAACCCGATCCGTAACGCAAGAGAGATCGCCGAAACGCTCCTTCGTGAGTCCCTGAAGAAGCTGCCGCGCAGCGTCGAGATACGTCTTGACCCGCCTCAGTTGGGCAGCGTGACAGCGCTTCTCTCCCAGAGAGGCCAGGATGTGACGGTGAAGCTAGTCGCCCGCAGCAGCGATGCGCAGCGCGCGCTTGAGAACGCGACAGAAGACCTCGCGCGCGCCCTCTCCGAGAAGGGACTGACGCTCGCCGGTTTTTCGGTTGACCCCGGATACAGCGGCGAAAAGGGTCGCGAGCATAGGCCGAGTTCGGAGAGAACGTCCGCGTCCAGGTATCCGAGGATGGCGATGCCGGTGGGTGTCGCGGGAATCCAGGCGTCAGGTCAGCCGGTCGGCGCATTCAGCTGGCTGGCGTAGCAAGAGCAATCGAGAAAGGAGGCAAAGACAGTGGCAGTTTCCGGAGTTGGCGGTGTCAACGGTTCCTCGTACTCATCGAGTCGCGCGACAACGTCTGGGATATCAGTAGACGCCTTGCAGGACCAGTTCATGACTATCCTGCTTGCGCAGCTCAGATACCAGGACCCCATGGCGCCCATGCAGGAGAAGGACTTCTTCGGCCAGATGGCCCAGTTCACCTCGGCCACTTCGATAGGCGAGATGAACAAGAAGATGGACCTTCTGGTTCAGAGCTTCAGCCAGTCACAGGTGAGCCAGAACCTGCTTGCGGCATCAAACCTGATCGGCAAGGCATTCACCGCCGTGACGGACTACGGGCTGGTGGACGGTATCGTGGACGCCGTTGCTCTCCTGGATGGCAGGGTTCACGTGAAGTCCGGCAACTTGCTGGTGCCGACTGAAGACCTGCTCGCGATAGGAGTGGCGGAGTATGCAGGTTAGGGTAATCGACCACAAAACGGCGATAAGGGGGCCACAGGCTCCAGGGGCGTCACGACCGCCGCAGAGTCAGGGACCGGTTAAGAGCCCCAGTTTCGCCGAGGTCTTGGGGCAGGAGCAGAAGAGAGTCAGTTTCTCCAAGCACGCTGAGGAGCGACTCCAGTCATCGGGACAGGTAATGGACGCAAGCCGGATGGCGCAACTCGAAGACGCGATGGACATCGCTTCGTCCAAAGGAGCCCGCTCGACGCTGGTCCTCATGAAGGGGATGGCGCTGGTGGTGGCCCCGCAGTCCAGGACCGTAGTCACGGTGATACCCGAAGACAGGATGAAGGAGAACGTGTTCACCGCAATAGATAGCGCGGTGATAGTGGACCGGCAGTAGGCAAGACCAGATCTAGTAGGTTCCGGGCCGGACCCCACGGGGAGGCCAGGCGCTCCGGATAGACGGAAAGAGCGCCGGAACCCGCAAGAAGAAAGGGGTTAGTGAACAAAGATGATGCGTTCGCTGTTTGCGGCTGTGTCGGGTCTTCGCGCCCACCAGACCCGCATGGATGTGATAGGCAATAACGTAGCCAACGTGAACACCCCTGGGTTCAAATCCAGCAGGGCCACGTTCCAGGAGGTCTTTAGCCAGACGCTCCGCGGCGCCAGCTCGCCCTCCGATGTATCCATGACCGAGCGGGGCGGCATGAACCCGATGCAGATCGGTCTCGGCGTCACGACGGGCAGTATTGACGTTAACCACAACTCCGGAAACCTCCAGCCGACGTCACGTATGGCCGACGTCGCCATAGAGGGCAAGGGGTTCTTTGTTGTGCAAGACGGATCGACCCACGCCTATACCAGGGTGGGTGCGTTCGACACCGACGGCGACGGTATCCTTGTAGACTCTGAAGGCCGCAAGGTGCTGGGCTGGATCCCCGATGCGACCGGTACGATCCCGGCCGACAAGTCGGCCACCAACCTGGACCCGATCAGGATAGCCATCGGTTCCAACATGCCGGCGAAGGCTACCGCCAACATCTGGTGGGATAAGAACCTGGATGCGGAGACGCCTCTGGGGGTCGACAAGAGAGTCCCCATCTCCATCTACGACTCGCTGGGCGTCGAGCATACCCTCGAGATCATCCTGGAAAAAGCCGACGACGGGGGCTCACCGCCCAATCCCATTGCCAACACTTGGAACTGGAGCGTGGAGATCGACGGAAACCCGGCCACCACGATGGGTCAGGGCCGCATAGTGTTCAATCCCGACGGAACACTCCAGGAGGTCCAGCAGTTTGACGGCACAGACTGGGTAACGTGGACAACTCCAGGCCTCACATACGACCTTACAAACGGCGCCAGCGACCTCAGCATTGCGCTGCACTTCAACTCGATCACCCAGGTCGCCGGGGCGTCCAGCCTGGATGCAGGCATGATCGATGGCTGGCCCACGGGAACGCTTGAGTCCTACACCTTCGACTCCAAGGGCGTCATCTCAGGGTTCTACTCAAACGGTCAGACCAGGACGCTCGGTCAGATCGCGGTGGCCAACTTCGCGAACCCCGGCGGCCTTCAGAAGGTGGGCAAGAGCCTGTTCGTGGACTCCAACAACTCGGGACCGCCCGACATCGGCGAAGCGGGCGTCGCAGGCAGGGGTACCATCGCCCCGAGCTCGCTTGAGATGTCCAACGTGGACCTGGCCGAGGAGTTCACCCAGATGATCATCACCCAGCGTGGTTTCCAGGCAAACTCGAGGATCATCACGGTTTCGGACGAGCTGCTTCAGGAGCTCGTGAACCTTAAGAGATAGGCGGTAACCGGCTTATAGCCCGGCGGGCTCGACGGTAGAGGAATCGGGCCCGCCGGATAGCGGAACGGGGTGCAACAAGTGGATCTAGCAACTCTGATAGGTACCGTGGCTGTCTTCATCGTGGTCGTGATTGGCATGGCCATGGGAGGCAGCTTGCGCCCATTCTGGGAGCCCGGTTCGCTCTTCATCACCCTGGGCGGAACCCTGTGCGCTGTCATGATGAGCTACTCAATGGAGACTTTCCTTGACACCATCAAGATATGCAAGCAGGCCTTCTTCACCAAGGAGGCCGACATAGGGGAAACGATCAACACGATAGTGAAGTTCGCTGACAAGGCAAGGCGCGAGGGTCTCCTCGCCCTGGACGAGGACGCCAACAACCTAACGGACCCGTTCCTGCAGAAGGGAATACGTCTTGTGGTTGACGGCACCACCCAGGAGCTGCTCGGCACGCTGCAGAATGCCGCCCAGGCCGCC
>CAZRRG010000080.1:0-10431 GCA_964602455.1 uncultured Eubacteriales bacterium
TTCGAGGCTACCGCAGGTACGGCGGATGTTCACGAGGAGGACTTTGACGACGACGCGCTTCCCACCATTTGGGCTGGCGGCGATCAAATAGTCAGCGTCATCCTACCTGCCGGAGTCGATGAGAACACCTTCGTGCCGTACTACCTGGTTGAGGGGCGGCGGGTAATCGTACCGCTGTCCCGGGTCGAGAATGGCCGGCTCGTGTTCAGAGCCCCCGTCGGCGGCGCTTACGGGTTCATGGAGTACACCGGCTCCTTCAACGACATAGAGGAACACTGGGCCGGCGACTACATCGCGTTCGCCGCAGCCAGGGGACTCTTCGGCGGGGTGGGCGACGACATGTTCGACCCCAACGGCAGTATGACCAGGGCGATGTTCGTGACGGTTCTGTCCAGGCTGGAGGGGATTGGCGCTTCGTCGGGAGAAGGTGGGGCTGTCGGCGCAAGCTCGGACGGTCCAGGCACTGACGGTCTAGGCACTGACGGTCTAGGCACGGACGGTCCAGACACTACCTCAAGCGCCGTGTTCCCAGATGTTCCTCCGGGTGAGTGGTACTCATCCGCCGTGGCTTGGGCCGCTCAGAACGGGATCGTAGGCGGATACGGGGACGGTGCTTTCGGTCCCGGCGATCCCATCACCAGGGAGCAAATGTGCGCTGTCTTCCTGCGCTATCTGACGTACAAGGGCTACTCCCTGGACCCCATCGCCGAGAAGGCCTCCTTCGGCGACGAAAATGCCATCAGCTCGTGGGCGCTGGACGCGGTGTCGCTGTGCCAGCAATTCGGCCTCATACTGGGCAAACCGGACAACGTGTTCGACCCGGCCGCCAACTCTACCAGAGCCGAGGCATGCACGGTGCTCTTCCGCCTGATTGACGCCATACTGGACAGTCTAGACTGATTCTCCCGCTGGGGAAGACGACGGGTCGGGAGCCTCGTGATGGGGAAACCGACCCGTCCGATTTTTGGTGACGGGGAGGACGACCGGTCAGACTTGTCGTGATAGGTTCTAAGGCATCTTTACCTATACGTGAATATGCGATAACGTAGCAAGAGAAACGAGAGTGAGCCGAACACTCCGGGCATTTGGATCTCCCAGCGCAAGTAGGAGGTGGGGTTCTTGGAGTCGAGATTCCTTACTCCTGAGGAAGTAGCGCAGAGGTTGAGGATCAGCAGGATCACTGTTATGAGCCACCTCCGCAGCGGGGCCCTTAAGGGTGTCAAGGTAGGGCGTCTGTGGCGGATCAGCGAAGATGCGTTGGCCGCTTTCTGCGCCCTTCCGCCGCGCGACGCTGCGGATGCCGATGTCTCCGATGCTGCTTCCAGCTACCCTTCAGCCAAGACCTTTGATGCCAGCCGCGACTCCGCCTCGAGGGTATCAGTAAGGCCCGAAGCTTCGGGTTTCGACGATATGGACATCCGGTGGCTGGACTCCTATTGGGCAGGTCGCGAAAGGCTTTTGGATGAGTATGACTGGGGACCGGCTGGGATGCCTGCCCTAAAGCCGGTGAGATATGTTCCTGGAAAGGGCTTGGTGATTGAAGGAGGGAAGCGGGATGAACCAAGGTAGAACTATTCAGCCAGGTGACATCCTGGTTGTCGCCCTTCCTACGCGAGCCCCGGCCGGGCATGAGCAGATAGGCACCAGGCCCGTCGTGGTGGCTGCAGTACCTCCAGAGCCTCTCCGCTACCCGGTCGTCATAGTAGTCCCCCTCACTACACGTGCGGAGTGCTGGCAGGACGCCAATCCTTCCGTATACATCGGGCTCCGGGCCGGAGCGGGCGGATTGCCGCACCAGTCTGCCGCGCTTCTGGATCAAGTGGGCGGCATTGATGTCCGCCGAATCGAGGGCCACGTCGGGACGCTATCTAAGGAGGATTCGCAGAGGGTCCTCGGAGCTCTCCGGCGCATGTTAGGCGGCAGCAGCCGCTGAAGCACCAGTGCGATCCCTATCGATGCCTGCCGCGTCGAAGCTGACCGGTAAGCACTCCTCACGCTCACAAGAAGGTGATCTGGGGCGACATGTATAACTTTGCCAGGCCACCGGTGTGAGCCCTCACATGGCTGACTAGGTGTGAGACCACCAAGTGCAGTTGTACTAGAGGTGCAGGATGTCGGAAACTGCAGACGCTCAGGTTGAGGCATTGGCTGATAGAGTGATTGAATGCTCTCCATACCCGATCCAGGTCTACGACCCGGATGGCACTTCAGTGTACCTGAACCCCGCCCTCCTGAACGAGGGCCACGTGACTGACCGAAACGCGATCATCGGGAAGTACAATGTGCTGGTCGATCCCGCAGTTAGGGCCACCGGCCAACTCCATGTCCTCAAGAAAGCCCTTGAGGGAGAAACGGTTTCTGCCACAGACATTAGAGTGCCTTTGGAAGACATATCGCGGCGATACGGGGTAGATGACTTCGACGTAGAGGCCGTCTACCAGGACGTCACCGTTTTCCCTCTAAAGGACGTTTCCGAACGAGTGACCCACGTTGTGGCTCTCCTCATCAACAGCAGAGTCTACAGAGGCGAGGCCAAGATCGAGAAGGCCAAGGAATACTTGGATAATCACTGGCTGTCGAAGTACGATGCAGGCCAGGTAGCAAAGGTGGCTGATCTCAGCAAGGCTCACCTCTCCAGACTGTTCAAGAAGCACACGGGTATGACCGTACAGGAGTACCACGCGCGCTCCAAGATCCAGAGGCTGAAAGAGAGACTGCTCGACCCGAACCTCTCGGTTGCGGAAGCGTTTGCCTCCTGCAACATGACCTACAATGGCCATTCGGCGAGGCTGTTTAGGGATAAGGTCGGTGTCTCGCCTTCGGAGTACCGGGAGGAGATGAAGTCGACCGGCGGGAAAGCCCGGGACCTCAGGAGCCGGGTGGAGGATTGGATGCCGGGTCCGGTAGGAGTAACGGAACCGCCTCCACGCCAGCGCGGGCTGCTGCGCAGAACCTTCGAGTCCTTTCCCTACCCGATCCAGATCTTCTCCCTTGACGGTACGGCGAGGCTGGTGAATAACGCTACTCTGCAGGCGATAGGCATCAAGAGCAGGGAGTCTCACGTAGGCAAGTACAACGTCTTCCGGGATCCCATAGTGCGGGACCTGGGCGCAGTGGATAGAGTCAGGCAGGCGCGTGAAGGCAAGATAGTCCACCTCATGGACTTCAATGCCTCCTACCCGGACATGATCCGCCACTTCGGGCTAGTGGACAGGGACATAGAGATGATCAGGTCAGACATCACGTGCTTCCCCATACTGAGCGCCGAGGGAATGATAGAGGCCTTTGCCGCTCTCTTCATGATCAGGCGGGTATATTGGGGAAGGGAAGAGATCGAGCGGGGTAAGCAATACATAGAAGACCATTGGCGCGAACCGTTTGACGCCAACGAAGCCGCAAAAGCGGCCTGTCTCAGCAGGTCACACTTCGCCAAGTTGTTCAAGAAGCGCCTTGGGCTGACGCCGCACCAGCATTACATCGACTACAAGATAGGAAGGCTCAAGGAGAAGCTGCTGGACGCCAACCTGTCTGTCGCAGAGGCCTTTGCTGCGTGCAACATGGACTACAACAGCCACTCCTCAAGGCTGTTCAAACAGAAAGTTGGCGTTACCCCTTCTGCCTACCAGCAGAACTACAGGGATAACGCCAAGGTGGAGGATACCGACTAGCGCTCCACTCGAGTTGCCTTCAGTATCTGACCCCTCATGTAGACGTTGGGCCCGTCGCTCAGCACCCCTATCGCAGTCACCGGGATGCCGCTCGGAGAGGCTGCGTCTTCGGCAACCTCCTCAAGCGCTGCTCTCGCCGGCTCGGTTGCCGGGAGGACCACGTAGATCTTCCCGTCTTCGCTGGTCAGCTCAAAGTGGCGTCCGCCGATCTCGTTTACGCTCAAGGCGCCTTTCAGGGTCACCAACTGAGACACCAGTCCTTTCAGTTCCAGCATCCGTAGGATCACCGCTGCGGCTTGCGCCCGGGTGGCGTTGCCCAAAGGCTGGAACACGTTGACACCTACTCCGTGCATGAGTCCCCAGTGCCATGCCGCCGCGACTCCGTCCGCAGCCCAATCCGATATGTCGGACGCATCTACGAACGGTAGTGTTTCGCCCGTGCCCGCAGGCACCGAATAGCTCTTGCCCAACGCTCGCCCAAGCATCACAGCCATTTCTTGCCTGGTGACCGGATCGTCGGGCCTGAAGAAGCCGCCGTCGCCCTTGATGAGTCCGAGCGCCGAGGCTGATTCAACCACCGAGTAGTGCCAGGCGTCGGGGTTGACGTCGCTGAAGGTCGGGGACGACGGTGCCGTCGTAGGCATGGTGGAGTTCGGGTCGTGGCTCACCGTGCCGACCAGCATCTTAGCCAGCTCCGCCCTGGTGATCATGCGGTCAGGCTGGAACTCGGTGCTGCTCACGCCATTCACAAGGTAGCGGCTGGCCAGGATCTCGATTTCGTTCCGGCCCCAGTGATCCGCGACATCACTGAATGTCAAGTCGCGGCCAAGGACTACGTATCTGCTGAACCCGTTCAGCCCTACCGTGACAGTGTGGTTGACGGGGTCCACGGTTCCGCCGACGTAGGTGTAGCTGCCGGGGTTCGACTCGTCTTCCCGGTAGACCGCGAGTTTCCTTGGATCCGTGCCCTTGAGGCACAGGCTGCAGTACATGAAGCGTACGGTAACCGGCTTTGAAGGTCCCGAACCCTGTATCAGGATCTCGTAGGTGGGGCTCGCGACCAGCGCCAGGCTGGGATCGGCCGGGGTGGCTTCGTCCTTGAGCCGCCTTACGACCAACTTGGTTCCCGGGGTGAAGGCGCCTGCCGGGATGTCCAGGGTCAGGATCCCATCCATTACGTCCAGCGTGGCCTGCCCGGAACCTACGGCGTAAGTCTCCTCAGCCACGATAGCTGCAGTCGGGGCTGGAACACTCGGCGCTGGCTCGGGCTCGTATGCTGTGGCCCGCTGTATAACAGAGACGGTGCAGGTATCTTGGTAGCCGCCGTCATCGGTCGTCACGGTGATCGTGGCCATCCCGACGGCGACTGCTTGCACGGTTCCGTTCAGGGACACGGTTGCGACCGCGGTGTTGCTGGAACTCCATGAGACACCCTGGTCGGTGGCGTTGGCCGGGACTATCAGGGCGCTGAGAGCGGTGGAGGAACCCACCTCCAGCGTCACCGACTCTCGGCTCAGGCTTACGCCGGTAACCGGGATCACGATATCGGCCACAACCGTGGCTGTATAGTCTCCGGCAATGGACAGGCCTGTATAGCTCTCCACTAGCTGGCTAATGCGGACCAGGTAGATGTTCCCCACGACCAAGGGGGTATCCGGTACGAAGCGGAAGGTCTTGGCCAGGTTGACAGCGGAATTACGGGGGTCGGCCACCACGCCGTCGGCCTGCACTGCTCCGCTCACCGTGACCGGAGCGCCGACATCGTCTGTCTTCACTGAACCGTCTGCGTTGAGTTCCGTGACGGTGACCGTTCCGGGCGTCACGGTGTCGACGCGCATGTAATTGCTGAACGAGATGTCCACGCCCGCTCCCGAGTCAGCCCTGACGCTCACCACGCTCGGCGCTTCCGTGGTCACCATGGCGATGTTCACGTTGGTATGGGGCGGGGGAACGTCCATCACCCAGCTCTCGGTGGGTTCGTATCCTTCTTTCTCAAAGGACACCTTCCACTGACCTTCGGGGACATCCCAGGCGTAGCGCCCTTCGGCATCAGTCGTAAGCGGGTTGTCTTGCTCGTACCAGGTGGCGTCCCACGGGGTCCAGACCCCGCCGACGTTCTGTAGAGCGGTGGCGGTGACACCCTCAAGGCGGTTCTCAGGAGTCACCTCATAGACGTAGCCCGCAGGGTCAATGATCCAGGTCGGGTCGGCGATGAGGTCCTTCTTCCACTCGCGCTTCTTTGGCTTGCAGAAGTCGTTCATCTCGATGTCGCTCTTGATCTCGTTGAACCTTTCCTTCTGCTCCGCGTCGATGGTTCGCTCAAGGAACTGACTGGCCAGGAAGGAGCCGACTGCGAAGCCGATGCCGGGGACGATGATTCCCAATGCCATACCCCCGAGGCTGAAGGCGCACTTTGCCACGGTGCGCTGCTGGGAGTGCAGCCTCTCCATCTCGATGATCTCTCTGTACCTGTTCAGATCGGCGGCCGGACAGTCGGGAGAGAGGCCGTTTAGGAGATCATCCAGGTCCATCTCGTAGTTCTGCTGGTCGTGCATTCCCGATACGGTGGAGAGGAGGTCGAAGAAGTTCAGACCTCCTTCAACCCAGGTCTCTCCGGCGATCCTCACCAGGACCTTCGGAGCGTCCGCCCAGCCTTGAGATCCCATGTGACGTCTGACTGCGCTGGAGTCCAGCGCAACCTGGGCCGAGAACGTCAGGCCTCTGTCGGTCATGTAGTAACTCAATGAAGGTTGGGGGTTCGAGCCGTCGGTTATCTGGGTGAAGGTGTAGTCCAGATCCGTATGTATACGGGGATCCGCCAAGAGGGCCCTGACCATGGCGCTCCCGGAGATTTCCTCTTCGTCGTCGTAGGAGACGCTGCATGTCGGGAAGGTAGCGTTGCCCCAGTAGTTGGGCAACGAGCTCCTCTGAACTTCCGCGTCGAAGGAAGGCAAGTCGTCAACCGAGAACGGCTCTGGAGTGGTCGCGTAGGAAGCGTAGAGCTTGCCGGGTGTGCGTCCGGAGCCGGACAGCGGTCCCGTGGTGGCTATGACCACGCCGGGATTGACAGGACCCTGCAGCGGACCTCCCAGCTCGGCCCCGTTTTCGGCGAGTATCCTCAGCTCGCTCACTCTCTCAGGCTCGTTGAACGTCACATCGAAGTTGAAGGGCACACTTGGTACGAGGACATATACGAACTCGCCGATCGGCTCGAAGTCCACCCGCCTGCCGTTGGACTGCTGCATGGTGACGGATTCGATCCTAACCGCATCCTCGTCGTACTCCACTTTGACGGCTGCGGACGAAACGACTCGCGCGGTGTCGTTGCTCTGCGCGCCCAGTGAACCTCCGCTTGCTGCGGAGAGGCCGCCTACTGAAGCCCCTGACATGCCGCCCGGAGTTACAACCGTGGTCGTTAGGGCGGCCGATACGTTGCCGCTCAAGTCCTTGGCTCTGACCTGTACCGTGTAGGTCTCACCGCGGCTGAGACCCCACATATGCCAAGAGGTCTGCTGGGTGGCCGTGGGGCTGGACGGCGCGGGTCTGCCCTGGCTGTCGGTTGCAGTGATCTCGTAGTGGTGCAGCCCGAAGTCCATGGCAAAGGGCCACTGGAGCAGGACCGTGTATGTTCCTTCCGGCGCTTTGTTCAGCCCGTAGGCCTCGAGTCTGGCGCCTTCAGGCCACCTCGGGGCCTGCGTGTCTGTCGCAGGGGTGACGATGGCGTACTTCGGACCATCGGTGGACACGTTGCCCCACTGGTCTATGGCCTCGACGGAGAGGGTGTAGCTCCGTCCGGGTTGCAGCGAGCCAACCGCCCACGTATGAACGCCGTACCCGACGGTGACGCCGAAGACCACGTTTCCGTCTTCATCCCTGGCCTGCAGGAGGTAGGATGGCAGTCCTGTCTGGTCTATGTCAAATATCGCCGGACTCCACACTACGTCAGCGTTGTTGGGGCTGACTTCCGGCGCAGACAGCGTGGCATCCATGGGCCAAGAAGGAGCCGTCATGTCGTCAGGCCTTACCGTGACTGAGAAGGTGAGGCCGGCTGACTCTGGCGTCCTGTTGCCGCGGGTATCCTGGGCCAGCACCGTGTAGGAGTAGGTCTGGTCGTATGTGAGCTCTTCGAAGTAGGTCACAGAACCGGTGTAGGTCTGCCCGGTCTGGTTGTCCTTGATGATGTAGTGGGAGATGCCGCTTTCATCGTAAGGTGCAGGGATGCGGATGCGGAAGCTGCTTCTTGTCTTGTCGTATACCTCTACTTCGTCACCGGGTTGCCACTGCGGCGGGGTCCGGTCCAGAGGCTTCGTGGTCACAGCGATCTCCAAAGGAGCGGAGGTACGGTTTCCAGAGCTGTCCTGCGCGTACACCCTGAACGTGTAAGGCGTTTCCGGACTGAGCCGCTTGATGGTATAGGAGTTGCCGTACCCGTTGGCCTGTCGTATCCAATTGTTCCCTGAGAGCCGGTATATCGGGTAGGAACTTATCTGCACGTTGTCCGACGCTGTGGGCCAAGTGAGCGTGACATCGGTATCCAGGACAGTAGCCTCGAGCTGCTCGCCTTCAGGCCAGACCGGCAGCTCAGCGTCGTTTTGAAGCGTGGTTAGCGTGCGGCTTAGCGCGGCCGCATTTCCGCTTGTGTCTATGGCCTCGACCTGGAACGCGTACTCTCTGCCTCGGCTTAGCCCTTCTACGAGCAGTGTGTTGGTGTCTGCCGGCACCGTCCTGGGCGTTCTAAGGGTGCCCGTTGCCGGACTGCACGATACCCTGTACTCCTTGACGCTCTCGTTGTCAGACGCCGCCGGCCAGTTCAGCCGCAGGCTGCTGAACTTAACCTCGCTGGCCGTGAGTTGAGCACCGCCGGGCCAGGAAGGCGCTGTCTCATCCGGCGGGCTCGTCGTCACGCTCGACGTCAGGGCCAAAGACCAGTTGTTCGAGGCATTCATGGCCTCAACCTTGAAGGAGTAGGCCGTGCCGGGAAGCAGATCGTCGACTCGCAGCGTGACGTTGCCTGTACCCGATGGGAATGCGGACCTCACCACTCCCACACTTCCGTCTGTGAGGTACCCGGTCACCACGTACTGCACAACCGCGACTTCACCCTGGGCTTCCGGCCAAGACAGGGTGACCGCCTTGGATTCCACCTGACTCACTGTGATCGCAGCGTCCTGAGGCCAATTCGGACTTGAGCCTTCGTCCGCCGGGGCCAAGATAACCTCGGCGCGGAGGAAGTGGTTTGCCTGTCTGCCACGGTCCGGCAGCACCACGGTAGCCTTCCAGGTTCCGCTTTCAGAGGCCCTGGTCTCCGCCAGGAAGTAGTTCATGTCGTAGACTCGCACTGTCGCGAAGGGAGTGGCCTTTCCGCTGACCTCTACTTGTCTGGATTGGTCCCAGACGAGGGGCGGAGCCTCGATGGACACGTAGGGCACGCTGATCGTGACGGCGGTGATGTCTTCTGTGGTGTTGCCGCCGGAGCCCCACTGAGCCCACATCCTGACCTCGCACAGGGCCGTGTCAGGGTTGTCGGGCATCTTCACGCGGTACACCACGGTGCCCGAGACCGGTTCCGACAGGTAGTCTCCGAAGGAGGTCTCCACTGCGTCGGGGCGAGTGGCCATCCGGGGCTCGATACCCTCCGTGGGGGTCACCACTACGCTGCCCGGAACGAGCTGCGCGCCGTAAGGTATCCCGAACAGGAGCTTTGGCTTCCAGAGCCTGGTCCCTCCCGGGTAGCGATAGCTGCCCCTTAGGGTGATGACGCCGCCGGGGCCTGACTCGTACTTGTTGGGGACCAGTTCATTCCCCTCGACGCCCCTGAAGTAACCCGGCTTGACAGAGTCGGGGAGGGGTACCCTCACTGTCCCGACATCCACCACGGGGTCGTAGGTGAACGTGAGGTTCTCCTTCGCGATGCCCTCGTCTCCCAGGTAGTCCTTGAGGTGTTGCAGGCTTTCCAGAGGAGGCAGCCATACGCCTCCGGCGTTTATGACGCTCGGAAGCGGCGCCCAGTGGAACACCAGGGCGTATGTCCCCGGTTCGAGAGGCTTGGACCTCACCGTCTCCTCGTCGCTCTTCAAGGTCTCTATGAACCGGGCGCCTTGCTCCTCAACCTTAAAGAGCTCCGCATACCTTAGCAGGCCGTCGTGGACGTTGCTGCCTGCGTCCCTCATTCTGGCCACCAGGGTCCCCTTCTCTATGAGGTTGACCTCTGCCCGAGCCCAGCAGTTCTCGTCCAGCGTGACCTCAACAGAGTCCTGGGTCATATTGCACTCGCGACCGTCTGCTGTTATCAGTATTCGGTCGCCGGGTTCCGCGTTGGGGATCCGCACCAGTCCGTTCTCAATGCCTTGTGTGTTGGCTCTGGCGCTCTTCGGATTAGCCTCTGTGCCAAGATTGGTGGCCGTTACGTGAAGGTGCACTATGACGCGCCAGTCCAGGTCCATGGCGAACTCGGACTCGCCGATCCTCTTTGTGTTCACCGTGAGGGAGATGGCCTTGGATATAGGCAGGCCGAAGTCTTGCACCCTGTTCTCTCCGGCGCTCAGGGGGCTCTCCAAGCGGATCTCCTTGGACATGCCCAGCTGGTGATTGGCGACCAGCCTGACGGGACCCTCATACAGATCCAGCGAGTACTGCCCCGATGAGTCGGTCTTGGTCCTACCGGCAAGTTTCTCAAAGCCTTCGAAGACCTGGTAAGCCGCGATACTGGTGTCGGGCATGACCGAGTTGGGGTCCTGCTCAGCCGTCACTCGTCCCCGCAGAG
>CAZRRG010000081.1:0-10374 GCA_964602455.1 uncultured Eubacteriales bacterium
TCCTGCCCCTTTCACTGGCTGTATTCGAATCCATGGTTCACTATTGGCCAGAGGTGCAGGATATCCTGCATCATGTTCCGTTGAACCGCGCCCGCGCAACGAACCCGCCGTTGCCGGCGACAACCGCGCCCAACGGGCAGCAGAGACCCTTCGATAGCCAGAACATTCATGGGCTTAGAACCGCCTTCTAAAATGATTCTAGAGGTAGTCGATTACGATCTCCTGCGCGCCTTCCCAAAGGACTTTGGTGCCGAGCGCTTCGAGGTTTTCGCGACCCTCTATCACGGTCATGAATGGATCAGCTTGTTGTGAAGAGGGAGCATGGTCTTGAACGCTTCACAAGTCTTCGGAGCGAGCTCCTCTTCGAGTCGTGCTATGAACTCATATCCGCCTGCAGTAATCTTAAGTTTGGTCATCTAAAGAGCCCCCAGGTCGTCGTCACTAGGCATCTCGGTCCACCTTCGCCGCAGTCCATGGAGTCACCTCTCGCTCTACGCACCCGCTGTCCAGTGGTCACTGTGACTCTAGAACCCCTCGACATCGCGGTGAACACAAATTCCAAGGAGGAAGCCATCCAAGAAGCTGTGAATGAGGCCGTGGAGTACGCGCGCGAGTACCTAGAGCCCTCCAACGGGGCGTTCTACATGCGATCCCCTAACCGTAGGCCCCACCTCTCAACAGTACTAAGGATAGCGATTTGTGACTCCACCCGCGAGGTTCTCGAAGTCTTCAACCTTGCCTAGGTGGGGGGATCTAATTCCGAAAACTGGCCGGGAGGACTTCAACGCCAACTGCTAGAAGCCCCCGTGAACTGAGTCCCCGGGAGGTCTAAAGGATGCAGAAGGCGATCATCACAGATGGCGCTCCGGCGCCTAGAGGCTTCTACTCACAAGGTGTCCATGCGGGCTCATTCGTGTTCGTTTCGGGACAACTGCCTATAGACATCGACGGTTCGATTGTCGGGAGCACTGCCGCTGAGCAGACGAGGCAGGCCCTAGCCAACGTAGAAGCGGTGTTGAGGGCTTCAGGTGCCAGCCTGAAGGACATCGTGCAGGTGAACGTGTACGTCGCGGGAATTGACCTGTGGCCCGAGGTGAACAGGGCCTACGAAGAGTCCATGGCCCACGTCCCGGTACCGCCGGCGCGAGCGGTAGTCCCTGTGAAGGAACTCCACTACGGCGCCTTGGTCGAAATCCAGGCTATAGCGTATCTCTCAGGCTCTTGAGAGCTTCAGCAGTTTATCGGTAGCCTTAAGACCGGAGCCTGTCACCTCGATCACGACTTGGTCACTAGGCCTGATGAAGCCCTGTTGTGCCAGCACCGCGGCCGCGGCGGGGGCTGTAGCGCTGGTTGGCTCCATGAACACACCGGTCCTGGCGATACCCTGCATGGCGCCCCATACGTCGTGGTCGCTCACCGTCACGAAGCACCCTCCTGTCTCGCGGACAGCCCTGAGAATCTCTCTGCCCTTGATAGGGCGCGCACTGGCTATTCCCTCGGCGATGGTTTCTCCCTTGTGGATGGGAACAGCATTGTCCAGGCCTCTTGACCATGCAGTCGCCAGGGGCGCGCAGCTTTCGGATTGGACCGCGACTAGTCTTGGGATCTTCGATATGTACCCTGCTTCCCGCAGTTCCGTCAATGCTGCATAGGCGGAAGTGATGAGGCTACCGTTGCCGCAGGGTGCGATGATCACGTCCGGCATGCGGAAGGCCATCTGCTCCCAGATCTCATAGACGTATGTCTTCACGCCGTGCTCGAAGAACGGGCTCCAGTTGTGGCTGGCGTAGAAAGTCTTCTCACCCGCCGAAAGCGCCGCGGCGGTAGTGTCCTCCCTGGTCCCAGGCACCTTGACCAGGTTGGCGCCAAAGAGGGATATCTGCGCTATCTTGCCCTCTGAGGTGTATGCCGGGACGTAGATATCGGCCGCTATCCCCGCCCTCGCGGAGTAAGCAGCTACGCTCGCGCCAGCGTTGCCCGAGGAGTCTTCGACGATTGAAGAGACTCCCCATTTGACCAGGTTGTTAACCATGACAGCAACGCCACGATCCTTGTAGGAACCGGTGGGCATTAGGTAGTCCAGTTTGAGTAGGTACTCCCGGCCCCCATACCTCACAGGCGTGAGCGGGGTTAACACCTCTCCTAGGCTTACTGCGGGTGCGCCCATGTCCGGAAGCGCTTCGGAGTAACGCCACAGGTTCACGGGCCTTGCGGCCAGCGAGCTGGGTTGCGGTGCTGATGTCCCTAGGAGCCGTAGGTAGCCACCGCAGTCGCATCTCCATCTGGGGTCATCGAGGCTGTATTGCCTATCGCATACGGCGCACTGAAGGAGCACGGTCAGTTACCCCTTTCGTCTCAACTGGGAGTACCAGCGGCAGTGGTCTTGTCACCACTCGGTATTACTGTACCACGCGTATACGGTGTCTCGGAACTCGCAAAGGGCTTGGCGACTGGCACGAAGAACCTGACTCCATGGAGGCGAGACAGCTGTGCTCCCAGACGGCCACCGGAGTGGGACGGGGCTCTCGTACCCGTGCTTCCGCTGGACTATGAACGCCAAGCCTACCTGCTGCTTGGCGGAAAAGACAGGGCTGAACTGCTGAGACCATTCCTGAAGCGGAAGTAGGTAATCGTCCTCCCGGTGTGAGGGAGGGCGTATCGAGGCTTCCAGAAATCGAGTGCTTGTCTGCGTTAAGCCTTAGTGGCTCCAACCACTTCGTAGCCGGCGTCGCTCACTGCTTTTTCCAACATGGCCACAGAGACTCTGTCCGGGTCAAACGTTACTGTTGCCGAGCCAGTCTGGGCGCTTACAGTACTCTCTACGACGCCTACCTTCTTCAGCGCATCGGCGACACGCTTCTCGCAGTGACTGCAGCTCATGCCGTTGATCTTCAGGGTCATTGTTGTCATGAGGCTTCTTGCTCCTTTCTACTATCTGACGTACCCGCAACTACTACCACTTGTAGCATGTTCCAGCGGGGGACCAAAGTCAACTAATACAGCTTTAGCCGCATGCCGTCCCCAGGCTTGGCCTACTTCACGGTAACGATGACGAACTAGGGCCTGTTTCGCCCAGCAGTAAGCCCAGATGTCTCTCGCGCGATTCGTGATGTGGGTACTATCGTTGTAAGTCCGCGTAGGAACGCACCGCGCTCTGCCGGTTTCACACCCCTCGTAGTTACCATTCCGTCCTCTTAACCACCGACGCTTCGGATACCCGGCGATCCCTGAACCCTTCACCAAGCCCCGGCAATGTCCTCAAGAACAGCATTCGAACTGAGTATGTCACGGACACTGCCACCGTTGGTTCTGCCTTTGTTGGCGGGTTCAGGACTGAGGCAGATACATGGGCGTCCAACACAAGTGTCTTAATGGGCTCTAGGTTGTCAGCGGTGACCTCTTTCGCAAACGCTTCGGCCTCTTCCTCTCTCAGGGACACAGTGCCAGCTGCCAGCAGGTCCCAGTCGAGTTCCTGAACCCCGGCCAGAGCCCCTAGGTCGCATGCTGCCTGGACAGCCTTCCTCACAACGAACACCGTCCCAAGGTCTACCACCATCCCCACGCACAGAACCGCTATGGGCAGGAAAAGCGCCACCAGTGCCAGCACTCCCCCGCGGGCCTCTCGTATCAGATCTCCGGCACTGAGGCGGTTCCTCCTGCCCACAGCCTTCGCTCACCTCATCTAGCTCTAGATCATCTGGGGACAAACTCGCTTCTCGTTACCGCGTGCGCCGATATTGGAATGCAGGGACCTGATAGCGGCCGCACAACAGGGCTTTTCACCGGGTAGTCATAGTAAAGGTCAACACATATGGTCGTGCCGTAGATAGCCTGGGTCGGTCGGATGCTGGCAGTGACTATGTCGGGATCGATGCCATCAGCGATCAGGAGCTCGCGCAGCCTGGCCAGAGCGTTCTGGGTCTTACCGCCCTCGACCGCGCAGATCCTGGCGACTTCCCGAGCCGTTGACATGAGCACCATCTTGTCGTTCAGCAATAAACCGATTTCCAGTATGCTGAACAACACTAGGATCAATATGAAGATCACCAAGCTGAACTCGGCGACGGCTTGGCCTTCGGCACCTCGAAGAAGCCTGGAGCCCATAAGGATAGGATGCCGCAGCCCGAAGGCGGAGGTTCGTCTACGTGCCAGGTGCGGCACCTCCCAACTGGTTCACGATCTGTAGTATCTTGGTGCGGAGAGTGCCTCCGAGCTCGCCAAGTACCCCTATTACGGCAACAGTGACCAATACCAGCACAAGGGCGTACTCCGCCACTGTGGCCCCGGCTTCATCATTGGAGATCTCCTTCAGGCGGCTCACCAGCCTTTCACGAAGCGCAAGACCAGAGACGAGTGCCTTCATCATCGTTATCACCTCCTTTTCAACGGAGTGATTACCAGCGGCTGTTCAGGAACGCCAGGACGTGGGGAGCGATTGAGACGATGAGAACCGGAGGTAGTAGGAACAGGACTGTGACTATCGACATTTTGAGAGGTAGCGCGTTAAACCGACCCTCAGCCTCCTGACGTTCAACGGTCGCGGCCTCAAGAGCCAGGGCCTGCAGCACCTCAGACACCGGCGTCCCCAGTACCTCACACTGAAGCAGTAGGCTCCGCAAGCGCTCGGCGCCCGGCACGCCATCCTCGGCCAGAATCGTGAGGGCTTTGCTGAGTTGCATCCCACCTGTCACACGGCCCCGGGCCGCGCTCAACTCTTCGAGGAGTGGTCCGCTTGTTCTGCGGGAGGCCGTCAGAAAGGCTGAGGTGATGTCCATGCCTGAGAGTGCCGCCACCGACATGCTCTCAAGGAAGACCGGCCACTCGCTCCGCATTTGGGCCAACCGGTTCCGCTTGAGTTGCGCGTCATATCCAAGGAGTAGTGCCCCGCCTGATATGATAGCCCAGAGAACTCCGTTAACAGGAGACGGAGCTCGGGTCACGGTAGTGATCACCAGCAGGGGGCTGGCAGCCAGCAGCAGCCTCTTGGCGTATGTCGCTGGGGGCCGCCCACGTTCAGGTGACACAACGCCGGAGCGAAAGTCCCGGAGGCGGGCATCTTCCCTGCCGAGAACCCACGCTCCGAGAGTGCCCGCACATATCCCGATAAGCAAGGAATTGCCAACGATGGTCACCGGTCTTAGCCTCCCTTCATTTTCGTCTGTGCTTGTCGGGGAGCAATGCTCGCAACATGAAGACCACCGCTACGTTGCCGATGAGCCACAAGAGGCCTCCGACAATCAGGAGCGCTCGACCAACCGGATCCCTCCACAGCGCCCTGCCCCCCAGTGGATCTTGGTAGTATGTGAAAGCGCCAATCCCCCACGGGAGAAGAGAAAGGAGCACAGCAGTAGCGCGAGCCTCAGTCAGTTTTGAACGCAGTTCACCGCGCTCCAGCCTCCTGCGACGCAGAGACTCAGCCATGTGGCACAACAGGTGCGGGATGTTGCCGCCTGAGGTCGCGCCCATTTCCAGCACCGACGCGATCTGGGAGAGTTCTCCGTAACGGCCTGCTATTACGCCGAACGCCGTATCAAGGGAGGCACCCGAGTCGTATGCATGAGAGACGGCTTTGAGAGCGTCATGAGCGAACGACTCGCCTTCCAAAGCCACTCCCTTGACCGCTTGCGCGGGAGTCTCCCCTGCCCTCACGTGGAACGCGAGGGAGTAGCAGACCTCCTCCCACAGGGCTGGATCGCGCTTCTCCGACATCTCACAGACTCGCTGCAACATCCGAGACAGCCACTCTGGCAGCAGTGCCTTCGGCCTTGGAGCAAGGGCCGGGGCAAGGTTCCAAGCCTTTACAGAAGAGACGACATCCGCAGTTAGAAGAGCCACGGCGGCCCCGGCCAATGCTGCAGCGGCGCACAGGGCGATCACTCGCCGGCCCCCTTGAGAACTCGAGAGAGCGCTTCAGCTCTCTCTGCACCCGTCTTCTCAAGGAACCACGCCGGCAGTTCCCGGACCAGTCCGGTCTCAACGCTATAGACAGGCTGTATCGTCAGGGTCCCCTCGTGACCGCCTACCAGGGCCACTTCGGAGACAACTCTGGAACCGTCTGTCCTCTTGACCTGGTGGACGATGACGTCCAGCGCCGAAGCGATCCACGTCTCCAAGACGGTTATGGGGACCGCCTCATCGGACATGAGGGCCATGCTGAGCAGCCTGGATACGCAATCCCGGGACGAGTTGGCGTGGACCGTCGAGAAGCATCCTTCATGGCCCGTGTTCATTGCCAGTACCAGATCCAGAGCCTCCGCTCCCCGGCACTCTCCGATCACGATGCGGTCCGGCCGCATCCTCAAGGCGTTACGCAGGAGGTCACGTATTGAGACCGAGCCCTTTCCCTCAAGATTCTCTGGTCGCGTCTCCAGGTACACCACATGATGCTCCGGGATCCGGATCTCCGAGGAGTCCTCGATGACAATCAGGCGCTCGCCGGAATCCACCAGGTTGCACAGCACGTTCAGGGTGGTTGTCTTCCCGGTGCCGCTGCCCCCCGATACCAGCAAGTCCAGCCTGTGGCGTACACACTGTGTCAAGAAGGCTCCCAGCTCTCTGGGCATCGTACCGAGCGCCTCGAGGTCCGATAGCCTTGAGTACTTCTCGGGGAACCGCCTGATGGTGAGCACGGGGCCATTGAGAGCCAGGGGCGGTATGACCGCGTTAACCCTGGAACCGTCAGGCAGGCGAGCGTCAACGTACGGAGACGACCTATCCACGCGTCTGCCCACACCGCTCACGACGCGGGTGATCAGGTCCAAGACATGGGCATCGTCTCGGAACACAATGTCTGTCTTCTCGATCTTCCCAGACCGCTCCACGAAGACTTCACGGGGCCCGTTGACCATGATCTCGGTGACCGTGGGGTCGTCCAGGAGAGCATCGATCGGTCCAAGGCCGCACAACTCCTGCACAATACGTTCTGCCAGGTCTCTTCTGGTGAGGCGGCCGACATAGAAGTCCTTGGAGATTATGAGTTCCGAGACAAGTGAGACCATCTCGGCTCGCCTGTCCCTGGACATCCGGGCATGGATCAGCATCTCAGGGTGGGTTTCCAAGACCTTCTCCCGGACCGCGTCGGTGACCTCATCAAGGGTCCTGCTCTTCTGCTCGTCCCTCCCCGGCTCGCCGGCGCGTGGGGACGACTCCAGCTTCTTCAGAATGCTCGCCAGGGGAAATCCCTCCTGAATCTCGACGGCTTCTTTGCCCTAGGCGGGTGGAGCCCAGGTGTTATCCGGTCCACTATCTGCCACACGGCCTCGCCGATCTCGCTCTTGCCATAGAGCACTACGGGCTTGCCTTCGAACACTGAGCGTTCTACGGCCTTGCGGTCCTCAGGAACACAACCCAGCACTTCTACCCCGAGGAACTCCTGTACTTTGCCTAGGGGTAAGAGGGAGTCTTTAGAGACCCGGTTCAACACCACCGCAAGCGACTCACCGGGGATGCCCAGACGCGCGAAGATATCCAGCGCCAGCTTCGATTGCTTGAGCGTGGCCACATCCTGCGTGACCACCAGGACAATCTTTGATGCCGCGTCGATGCACTCGCCTACTACAGCGCTGGTGATGTCCGGAGGGGTATCTATGTACACGAGCGCCCACCTCTTTGCCGCCAGCGAGAGCACGCTCTTCACGTGCTCAGTGGTGACGAGTTCCGATAGTTCGGGCCGCCTCGGGCTCGACACGACGGATAGACCAGACGGTCCGTGCCGCTGCGAGTACTTGTCCAGACCTTCAGGCCGCAATTCCGGTAATACCGGCAAGATCTCGGTAAGTGTAGGGCCATCGAGAAGATCGAGGTGCACCGAGGCGTCTCCCGAGTACAGGTCCAGGTCGAGAAGCCCCGCCATGCCTCCGGTCGCTATGGCCGCCGCGCACGCCAGGTTGGTGGCCAGGAAGGTCTTCCCCACTCCTCCCTTGGGGCTCCAGACAACCACCGTGCTAGGGGCTATGACGTTGCCGGTCCCGGCCAGTGGGTCGGAGGATCCGTCGTTTCCGAGAACACCGGCAACGTCGCCCCCATCCACTAGGACTACAGAAACGTTGGGAAACGCGGCCTTGCATCTGGACATCCAACTCTCGAGGCTTTCGCCCCTCCCCTTCATGCCGGGCCCAACGGCAACGATGTCCACCTTCATGCCAGACAGGACGTACTCCACGAGCGCCAGGTCGCGGAACGCTCCAATCACCCGAGCCCTGGGCCACCGCGCTTCCGCCGCCCTCTCGCACGCCGTGTCTCCGGCGATAAGAAGAGTTGGACCATCGATCATCTGGGCGGCCATACCTCCGCAACTGCCTTCTTGCCGTCGGAAGCCAACCTGGGCACCAGAGTCAGATACACCGTGTGACTGTCTAGGTACGTGGCTAACCTCTCGCAGTCGGCCGGCGACGCTAACACGAAGACTCCCAGCACGTCGTCGTGTATCTCATTCATGGATACTTCCGCCACGAGAACGTCGGATAGAGCTGTGAAAGCCGAGGCAGGCTCATCCGAGAACATACTGGGCGATTCCTTTGGGGCAACGATCACGTCAACCCGCTCACCCGGGCGAATGAGCCCTCCCAGAGCCCTGGACGGCGGGATCGGAAGAAACATGCCCCTCTTGTCTATGGGCAGATCGTGTGACAAACCGGCTTCTCCCTTCTCATGAATCACATGTCCCTGCATGACCACCTGCCCCGCGATTAGGCGCGTCCTCGTGTAGCATCCGGTAATGGCAGACGGGTCCATCACGGCGCCTCGCGGTATGGCGTTGACCGGGTACTCTACCATCGCTATGTCGCCGGGACCCAGTCTTTCGTACTGCTCCTTGTCCCGGAGCGCCACCACCACGCTTTCTGTTTTCACATAGCCTCTAAGTAGCGAGTAGGAAGACACAAAGGCGCAGAATCCGAGCAGAAGCGACATGAGTAGCAGCCTGTGCCTGCGGAGCGTGGTCTTCAAAGATAGCACCTCTTTCGTGTCTGGCCGTGTCCGGCTGGAAGGCCTGCAAAGGGCGCCGGTGGCAAGAGGCTGAACCCCGCGGGGCGAGCGCCGCAGGCGTTAACACCCCCCTTCGGGCTGGCTGGCACTCGACCCACGAGCCGGACACGGCTACTGGTAAGACTTACCATGTGGGACTAGTCTACTGCGGCCTTCCAGATCCTGTCAACAGGATGTGACACGATTACCATGTAGTAGCGTACTATGCCAGGTTATGGTAATGTGTGGGTGCCGGTGGACACTAGGAGGTCCGATCTATGTCGAACAAACGCTTCCTGGTCTTCGCTTTGCCGGCGGCTGTTTTCTTCTTTCTTGTCCTACTGGCCTCGCCGGCTTCGGTCGAGTGTGCTCGAGACCCTTGGTACAACGACGTGGGGGACCACTGGGCCTTGCAGTATATACGCGTCCTATGGGAAGAGTCGGTGACAGATGGGTATATCTCGTCCGTAGACCCTTCGATAGGCAAGTATTACCCGGACGACTTCTGCACCAGGGCCCAACTTGCGGTCCTTCTTTTCAAAGTGTTTGGGCTGCCTCCCGCCTATCCTCAAAACGCCACCTATCCGGATGTGCCACCCAACTACACTCTCTTCTGGAACAAACCTGCGTGGCACTGGATAGAAGGTGCCTACGCCGGAGGGATCCTGTTCGTTCAGGCCGGACAGCAGTTTCGACCCAATGATCCCATAACAAGGGAAGACGCCGTGGAGCTCCTGATACTCTCTCTGGGAATCGACCAGTATGCCAGCTCCATCCCTCCGGCGGAACAAGACTCCCTATTGCGCCAGTTCCGGGACCACCATCAGGTATCGGAGGCTCGTCGAGCCTCAATGGCGTGCGCGATTCGCCTGGGGATCATCAAGGGCTATGATGACGGGTCTATCGGCCCCTCGTTACGGCTTGAGAGAGGTGAAGCCGCCACCATAGTCGCCCGGTCGTGCATCATTAGAATGAGTGCGAGGAAGGACAGGTTCTCGCCGGACGGCGACGGGGTTGACGACACGGTGACCTTTGACATGGGCTTCCTTCACAACCGCGGGATTGCGTCCTGGCAGGCGGCGATCGAGGATAGCGCCGGCAGGGTCGTGAGATACCTGGGCTCCCCAGGCACCAAAGGACAACCGCCTCCGACGCTTGTCTGGGACGGCAAAACCGCAACCGGGGAGTCCGCACCGGACGGAACCTACTACTACCAGGCGCTTGTTACGGACGTGTCGCGACGCCAGCACGTGTCCGTACGCAGGCCCTTGCAGCTCGTGCGCTACACGCTGCAGGCTTATCTAGTCCCTGCCCTGTGCTATGACGGGCACACGCTCACTGTCTCAGCCATCACTGGACCTGCGGCAGAGACTGTCACTGCGACGTTCGCCGATGGAGCAACGCGGTGCT
>CAZRRG010000082.1:0-10008 GCA_964602455.1 uncultured Eubacteriales bacterium
AAGCACTGTGTCCCAGGATCTATCGAAGGTCAGATTCCGAGATAAGCACAAGAAGCGGTAGGCCACGGAACCATCTGCCGCGACGAAGCGCAGCAGCCACACCTTAGGATGGAAGACAGCGGTGTCCTGGGCCGGACGGACCTCTATCACCGACGGCTCCAGGTAACTGAACAGCAGGCTTGATGTGGCCGGGACGGCAATGCGGCCCTGCTGACAGAAGACAACCATCCTTCCGGCCACGCGACGGAGCGCCTCCAGGATAGCGGTTGGGTCCCGCAGTGCTTCGCCGGGGTTCTCGGCTTCAAACAGAACCATCGACAGGGGCGCCATCAGCAGAGACAATAGATCCAGAGTGAAGGTGGTTGCCAGGGCCTTGTCCAAGACGTAACCGTCCGGAGGACGCAGCTCACTGAGGAAGACCGATCGATCCTTGAGGCTAAGCACCGACTTCCCCTCCTGCCAAGCCATCAAGGATATCCTTCAAAATGACCTTCACGTTGGCCCACCGGTAGTCCTGGCGGAACGCGCCTGCGCTGCCACCCCAACGATCGAGAGCTCTCCGATTATGCAGCCTAGCACGCTCGTGTTTGAGCATGTACTCGCGGGCCTTGATCAGGCCTGCGGCAGCATCGCTGGATGAGACAGATGATGCAGGTGACTTACCCAGGGCTAACCCCAACCATTCGTCCACAAATGACCGCGTTCGCTCGGGAATGCGAGCGTTGCGAAGCGCTGGGCAGGCCCAGAAGCGTTCTTTCTCGGCGTACCACTGGCGCAATTCGAAGCCGCGGGACTCGATTGCGTTAGCCCAATCGCCTAGAGCAGCATCGTAATCTGCTTCCCACTCCTCGTGGGGCAGGGCTCTCGCGAGGAGAAGGTTGTATAGAAGCGACGCGCCATAAATGACTTCTGAGAAGTTGCGGGCGTGCGTCAGAACTGACTGGAGTTGAGCCGGCAGCGACGGCGCGATGGGGTGTTCCCAAGGGAACGCGCAGTCAACCGCCTGATCCCATAGCACCAATCTGGACAACAGAGTGTTTGGATGAGATGTGACGATCCTCTCTTGCAGGTACCGCGATTCGTTGGCTGTGAGCGCCATTGACGCTGCCTCAGGGAAACCTTCCGGCGGCTCAGGTAGTCCGAGATGCCACGTCTGGAGATGACCATCGGAGACGGGCTCGCCGTCCTCTCCCTTAAGATTGTCGCGGCGCTTACGGTAGATAAAGTCCAGGCTACGATGGTACTGGTCCCTGGAATCCGGATAGCACTGGATGCGCCACGATCGAAGGCCTGCCCAGTAGATTACGCTCGGCAGACGCAGCAGCTGGTCTCGCCTGTCCTGGCCGATCAGCCCGTCTCTGTCGCCGGACGCCAAGAGAGCATCTATGAGCTTAACTTCGCCTTTTCGGGCCTCGACCGCAATTCTGGAGGAAGGTATCTTCTTCTCCTCAAGGGCTTTGTACACCCAGGGTATGAAGAGAAAGTACTTCGCTCTGGTCTGAATGGTGCTCGTGCCTGGAAAGAAGAACTCGGCGAACGCATCCCGGACCGTGCCAATTCCCATCTCATCTCGGGCTTCGCGCTCGCTGAAGAGGTGGACAACGTCCATCATCTTCTGCCTATCGTCTTCGGAGAAGTCCACCCAACCAAAGTGAGACGGCATATCTGACCCTCCAATGAAGATGCTAGACCCATCTTGTCAGGCTCCATGCTAGCGCAGTTACCCCGTCACGGAGTGTGGGAAACAAGGGTTTGGTACGAACCATCGGGGTCAGCCAACAACGTACCTAGGGGTCTGTCTGGATTCGACAGTCGATGGCCTACGTTCCACCTTTCGCCTTCCTGGGCTTCAGCCTCTCTATGCCCATACTTTCAATGAGTCCTGCGGCCTTCATCACACAGTCCAGGCTGATGGAAGGAGTCATCGGCTCTCTACTGACATACCCCGACAGGTACTCCGCAGAAGGAGTCGATATTCCGGCCCGAGCGCAGACCAGGTAGGCAACAGACTCAGCCTCCAGCTCCACCACACTCTTGTCTAGGCCGCGTCGATCCGGCCACCACTGCGGATTGGGAGTTCCAAGATGCCCACAGTAGAGATGCGCAAGTTCGTGAACAACAGTCGCGTACTGGGACTCCCTAGAGGCGCCGCTCGCACATTCAAGGTGATAACGGACGCGAACCGCGGTGCCTCTGAAGCGGACAACCCTGCCGTCTCCCTCTGCGACTCTGATTGAACCCCCCTGCTGTGAGCCCAGCTTGGCGGTATGAAAAGCCACGCCGTCTCTTTCTGCGTTTTCAATAGTGCGGCTCAGCTTCCCGTGCTCTTCCTCGCCTGCCACAACGAAAGGTCGTTCCACTTCCCTGGGCATCGCAGCACCTTCGGTATCGGATACGTCAAACACGAACATGACTGGCCCCATGGGCTGAAGGATGACCAAGGGTCGTGCACCGGGTTTTGGCCTCCGCCCGAATTCTCGGATCCAGCGATGGGCAGGCGCCACGAATCTGGCGCCGGGTAGCTGAATGTACACGAGCATTGCGTTAAAGGGAGAGTACCGTCGGAATCCAGCCACAAACTCAAGCAGAGCATGGTACTCCTTGCTGGACCTAAACTGCATTGCATGCTGAAACAGCTCATCAAGCGCTCGCCTTGTCGCCGCCTCGTCCCACGTGTCCGCCGGGGTAGCGTCTGCGGAGACACCTAATAGGTCCCTGGGGCCCAGATACTGCACTTCAGTCCCTCCCTCGAGTCCTCCCCGATGGGATCATTAGCGCTGTCGCTCGGGCTCCTACCTGCTAATGGTCCCCTTCTTGATGTGACACTGGATTCCGCGCTCGTCACAAAAAGCCAGCACCATGCCGGCCTGCTCATTGTAGAACCCCCGGTGTGTCTTGTACGCGCTAATCTCCTTGCTGTAGTTAGTGCGCCCGAAGATGATCTTATCTACAAAGCCAATGGCATCAAGAATCTCACTCAAGTCCTGAGTGATGAGGTTTGGAGTAGGATACGGCTCAACACTCACCCACGTTCTGCAGCCTCGATCATGCAGCGCCCTAAGCCCGGCGAGCCTAACCTGGTATGGAGCTGCACCGGGCTCTACACGAGCCCGGTAGTCTTCATCTAGCGAGATGAGCGTGATGCCATACTCGTTATCCTTGGTGTAGTCAGCCAACACGGCGGGCAGCAACCCCTTAGTAAGTACCGTACACTTAATGCCGGCGTCGTTTAGTGCCTTGATGGCGGCGAGGCTCATCTTCTCGATTTCGTCGTACTGGTACATGAACGGATCGGTAGTGAAGCAGAGCTGCACGGACTTAATCCTTGATTTTAACCGGGGAATCTCTTCATCGAGGATGTCCATGGTGTTGCTAACCAGGTACGGCTCCAACCATTGCTCATATGAACCTACCTGGCCGAACCGCTTCTTCATCAGAAACGCATAACAAGGATATTTGCAGCCATGAGCACAACCAAGAACGTGGTTCATGGTATAGTCACCATATTCAACGCCGGTCACATAGAGCATAGACCTACGCTCTATGAACCCTTTGACCATCTTCATATCTGCGCCTCCTTATGATGACCTTCCTTCCCTTCCCTTCCTGCCAGAACATGCGCTCCTTTCCCGCGGCGGTGGTCGCTGGAATCCTCTCGATCTCAATGAACCCATCCTTCTTCAGTTCATCCAAGATGGCGTATATCATTCCGAATTCACATAGCAGGCCATGATTGTTGACAAATGTGGCGAGGAGACTGGTGAGCCCAACATCCCCGAAAAACGTGGAGAGATGCTCCAGCAGTACTGCCTTGATCTGCTCAGCAGTCATGAGCTCATTCTCGACAGTGGACGACACTCTAGTGTCAGCATCAAAGAGCGATCTCTGCCCTCCCTGCTGCACTTGAATGAACAATTCGTCCTTTCTTTTCTGCATGTTCTGCGCCATGAGGAAGCAGCCATCCTCATGGTCAGAGACATGGATCATCCGATACTTCGGGCGCAGGCCGGCTTTGAGACGAATGGGCATGTCAAGGACATACTTGTATCGCTGACGTAACCGTTGCTTGTACTCCCTAGACAATCTTTTCTCTGCTTGATAGCCATCTATCTTCTTTGCCTGGTAGTCCCTCACGATAGCTTTCCAGTAGTCGTCACCAGCGATGCCCGTCAGAAGTCGTTCTGACTGGCTGGACGCGCTTACAGGGGTAGGCTCGTACTCAACAAGGTCGTCCAGGTCTTTCAGGGCTTCATCGTCGCTGTAGTCAACCCTCATAACCCGGCAGGCATCGCGAAAGAACCCAAATGAGTTGAAGTTGATAAGCATCTCCAAAGTACGGAATCCGAGAGCCTGGAACTTGTCAAACAGAGCAGAATCCAGTGCCTTTATCCCATAGGGGTCTATGTAGAGAAACACATTGGTTCCTCGCTTGTTTGACAGAAGCCCCTCGATCTTCTCCTCGTACTTTCCCGGCACAACACTCAGGTTCTTGCAGTCGTAGCCAAGCGAAGCAAGGTTATCGCCCAATTCTTTGGCGTAGTTGAGGTCAATGAAACACATATCTATCCTGCCGTTACCACTTGTGCGACTTAGGCACTCGTCGCGCGCCTTCAAAGCAATCAATGGAGAGCCTGGATTGCCATCATCAAACTTGCCTTTCCCAGCAAAGCAGTCCACGTAGAATATGGGTTGACCTGTCGTCAGGACCTTCTGGAAATACGGTCTCAGGTAACACCCGAGTAGCTGATCCTTTATTTGGGACCAGCGACTCTTTGATTTGAAGAAATCCTCGTTGCCCTTCGACATATGAACCTTCCTCCAGATAGGCCTTATACGTGATCGGTCATGAGCGTCGATCGCTCATTCCCTCATCGGCAGGCCTAAATGAACCATTCTGTCTTGGTCCTTATCTCCCTCGCCCTATCTCTTCCAATCAGGTAGTTGGCAAGCCTAAAGAAGTGAGCTGCCATACGCTCCCTATCCTCGAGGTGAGAAACGGGTATCTCGATTACCTCATAACCCGTGTTCCTGAGGTGGGTTCTGATGGCCCGATCCCGTGCGGCAACCTCTGGGTTGCCATGGATCTCAACGCTCAGGCCGTCGAGGTATACACATACGCCTCTGAAGTACTCGTCTTCGCCAGGGAAGAAACAATCAGGCGTTGTCGAGCCCAATGGCTGCCCAAGCACTATGCGCTTCTGCCACTCCCCCATCATAAAACCCGCGCGCTCAAGAAGATGGCGCAGCCTATCCTCGGCCTGATTGGTCGGCTGATGCTCGCCAGAGGGCGGCTCCTGAGGGAGGCTGGAAAGGATGTCATGCTTGAACTCCAGGTTTTCTCCCCAATCCTTCAGCCGCTCAGCGGCGCAATAGCGGTCCAGATACTTGTGGTAGTGGGCATTGCGGAAGGTCTTCAAGCAGTCGATGCAGGCGCGCTGACAGGCGCCGGGGCAGTTCTCCGCCACTTCCCTAGCTGCAGCCACTACTTCTGGCCAGCGCTCGCAGGCTTGCTCTAGCAGACCCGAACCGCCGGGCATAGGGTCATACAGGACTCCATCTACCTCATCGGAGGCGCCTCGCGACACAACCAGGACGTGAAGGTCCTCAAGTTCCATCTCGAGGACACGTGTCATGCCGGCCCGAAGGGCCTCCAAGACCGAGTGCGCCTCGTCCCGGCTTGCGAGCCCTGGGAGACATAGCGTATCGGCAATGACATCGGTGTAAATGCCAACGCGATCTGTCGGCCTTCCGTACCGCTCGCGTTCGCTCGCATCGAAGTTCTCCAGTTCGGTCTTCGACGCCAACGGTGAGCGGCTCGCGCCGGTGACGAGACTCATCGGATATCCCAGTTCTCCGTCGGCCACCTTGGCAACGGCCCCAACGTTAACCAACCTTAAGTGAACACCCTTCATCATCTTGACCTCGCGCCGGGCTCCCCAGATGTACCGCTTACCAGGCCCATGCCTTTCTGTCTCGTAACCGTAAACCGAGACCGCCATCTGGAACCGGTAGTCTTCTTCGTCTCCGATGTGTGACACATGGATAAGGTCCACATCGCAGATGGGAATGGCCTTGATGGACGCAGCTCCCAGGGTCGATGCGACCCCCGGCTGCGCAGCGCCGAGTTCAAAGATGCTCTCTCTCGAGACATCGACCTGGAACACTAGAGGCGGGTCGGGATCCAGGTGGAAATATCGCGCGACGAACCGGTGTCCATTAGCGTAGATGAGGTTGCCTGGCACGTATTCCCTTACCGCCATGGCCGAAGGCCTCGGTAGCACGAAGTCCGGACCAGCCATGATGTTGCGCGGCATCAGGGCGGTCCCAATGACAGAGCCTGTATCAAGCCCATACCCAGGCAAGAACCCTTCAGCTGCAAGGACAGCATAAGTATTGATGTCGTCATAGCCCTCGGTCTCGCTTCGGGATCTCCTGGTGACCCCTTTCAGGCGCTTGACCAGGCGATCGCACCGTTGGTAGACACCATCCTCGTCGGGGTCGAGGGTACCCTTTCTGGCCCTCTCGATGTCGAGGCGGTTCTTCAGTTCCATCGCCCACACTAGGCGCTTTCTTAGCGCCTTGATGACATCCTGAAGCCGGTCTGGCATTGACCGGACGATTACCCGAAGCCGCTCGACCTCTACAACATCGCGAGAGTCGTCCGGCCAGTGCCTGCCGAAGACATCTACCAGATGCTCAACCAGATGGCTCTCAAACCGTTCAACCTGCTCTCGAAGCGGGGTCAGATCGAAGTCAGACTTTCGGACGTCCCCCCGCTCATCGAAGAGGTAATCGCGAATGCGTCCCGGGAACGCACGCCGGAGCGCATCGGATATAGCCTTTCGAGTGTCCTCGTCTTGCCCGCTGCCACCTCGGCCGAGACTGTGGAGTCTGGTCATGACCGTAGCATGGACGTGCTTAGCCACCATCAAATCATTGCGGAGGTTGAACTGCGGAGGCTCAACGCGTCCCTCCAGAAGTTTCGATGGTTCGGAGAAGTACGCTCGGTCATGGTCCACGCTTCGAGCGTAAGTGACATTCACCGCAAGTCGATGGCGTCGTCCTGCGCGACCGACTCTCTGCCAATAGTTTGACGGCAGCGGAGGTACGTTCTTCATCAACACCGCATCCAACGCGCCAATGTCAATGCCGAGTTCCAGGGTAGGAGTGCAGACCAAGGTGTTCACCGAATCAGTCTTCTCATCTTTGAAGACTCTCTCGAGGCGCTCCCTCTCCTTGGCAGGGACCTGAGCCGAGTGCTCCGCCGGGCGGACCATGGCGAAATCTTGATCAAGCATCACAAGGTTGTAATCGTCCGTATCTTGAGGAACAAAGCGAAGCTCGCCGTCGCATCTCCAGGACAAGCAGCGGTTGTTGGGAGTCGGCCGGGTCTGGACTCTGCGGCACTTCTGGCACTGCCAAACTCCTTCGCCTAGGTTTCGGGAGAGAGTGAGGAGGTCGGCATCGATCTGATACGCTCCCTTGCATCCATTGAGCGGCGTGCCACGAGAGCCTCTGAGGGTAACCGGCACCAGGATCCTAATGTCTGCGCTAAGAAGCTTCCACAGGTCCGTTATGAACTCTTCAACATGGTCGGGGTCTACCCCCCAGGCGCGCACAGCTTGTTTGGCAATGCTATCGCCGGTCGGAGTAAGCAACTGCGTCACACGGCCCTTTTCATCGTCAGCATCGCGCAGCAGCTTGAGACCCTTCGGAACACCCCGCAAGACTGGTATGTATCCTCGCTGGACTTCGCGGTTTCCGTTATCCCAGAACTGACTGAAGGCCTTCGTCTTCGCGTGGAATACGTGGCCGCCGCGACGGTACACGTCCAGCAAGGCGCAGATGCCCTGGCACAGTCGGGAGGGGTCGAGACCGTAGCGATTCGCCCACTCCGTGACAAATGGAGTTTCAGGAGTAAGCCCCCGATAGCTTACGAGGATCCTGCCCCATGGCTCCAGCCCGATCCTTTGCCTGACTCCGGTAGCGATCTCCCTCACGACAGCAACTCCAAGGAAGAACTCCCGATCTTCGGCATGGGCCTTCGGTTCGGACCGTTTGGGATGAGCTCGCCACACCTCAGGGATAAGCCCTCGCGAAAGGTCGTCATCGGAGTCCAGCAACGAGTCCAGATAGGTTATCAGATCGCCGATCGAAACAGGTTCCTGGGCGATCTTCTTCATCATGAGCGCCCGAAGGCGGAATCGTCTTGCGTGGTCCTTCATCCAACCTGCCTGAAAGGCTGCCTCTTGCCGGTTATCGGCGAACACCAGAAGCCTTCTGCGTTCCCGGAGCTCATTGATCATGTTCTGGGCAAGAACGTGGATGTCGGATACATTCGCCGCCCTTACCGGCTTGGCCGGTTCTCGATGGGAACCGGGAGTGTTCTGACCGATGGCATGACACGACAGGCAAGACGTCAACCGGCCGGGATACCGTTCGTTTTGCTGAACAACAAACAGCCTGACCATCCGTCCCTCCCTGCCGCATGAGTCGCACCGATCCCGGTTCTCCGAGTGGAGAGCACCGCAGTAACGGCAGTAATACACCTCATGAGCTCTTGAGCTGCCGTCCTCATCTTCTTCTGTACCGACCAACCGATCGTAGATGACAACCCTCCGGCCGCCTTTCTCCTCGTCCAGCGCCGGCCAAACGCGACGGCTCTCGATCATGTCTCCCCCGCCGAGTCCTCCCGGAGTCACGGTCATGTCCTTGACCCAGTGGGCGAAGTAATGCTGGCCGCATGTGGTACACGTCAGGACCTGCAGGTGAAAAAGATCGTCCTCGCCGACAGTCCCCGCCTTGTCTTCGGCAGAAAGCCAGAGCGTAGGCCCATCCCGATCTTCAGGGAAGGTGACCACGGCACCGCCGACTCCTCGGACGAAGGCATGGACGATGGGCCGGAGGAGCGGCCTCCCGTTCTTGGACGATACCACTCCCAAGGCAAGCCACAGAAGCACTTCTTCCTCCGGGACCGGGCGGCCAAGCCTAGTCGAAAGCTCAGCGACCAGGTAATCCAGAGGTTGTGGTTTGGTGAGTATGGTTGCTATCTGATAGCAAAGCTCGCTGCGGGTCAAGGTATCGTACAGGTCTTCTTCCCAGAGGGCATCCCGCAAGCGCGCGCCGGTAACCGCCTGAGCGGTCACTCGGAGCATGCCACCGCCATCCCCAGCGTCCAGTGACTCCAGCACATTCCTGAGCTGGACGGCCGCATCGCCCGGCAGGATCTGCGGGACTGTTCTCTGCTCTACCCAGGGCTCCTCCTCGTACTGCTCCGTCACGAGTACCGCTTCATCTTCGGGGATACCAAAGAAACGCGACGCGAACTTCCCGGCGTCACCTGACCCACCCATGGAGTCGACCAGTGTCGCGGAAGTGGCGATACAGACCGGCCCTTTGTCATCGGCCCCACAAAAGGCTTGAAGCCGCCTGATCAGGCACGCGGTCTCGGCTCCCGCTGCACCTCTGTAAGTATGGGCCTCGTCGAAGACGAGGAACTCCAGTCTGGCCTTGTCAAAGAGCTCCACATCGACATACCGTGTGAGGAGCAGCTCAAGCTGCTTGACGTTGGTCAGTAGAATCCTTGGCTGCTTCCCGGGGGTACGCATCTCCTCGCGCGATACCCGCTCTTCAGCCGGGTGAACGGCGATCTCCTGCTTCTGGTCCCGGTTCTTCTTCAATGCCGCCTCGTAGTCGGCCTTGGAGGACCCCGGACGTAGGCGAACTCCTCTTACTTCAGCAGTGGTTTCCGGCGTCTTCCCGACATACATGCCGAACGGAATACCGGTCCCTGCGAGCAGTCCACGGAGCCTGCCTAGTTGGTCTTCAGCGAGAGCGTTCATGGGATAAACAATGATGGCTATGATGCCGGGTTCGGCTCCTTGATCCCTTAGTTGGAGGCATCTCGAGATGATAGGGTATAGGAAGCCCTCCGTCTTGCCAGAACCCGAGCCTTTGGAAATAAGAGTGGGTCGCCCGGCAACAAATGCTAGAATAGCTTACTCATGG
>CAZRRG010000083.1:0-9661 GCA_964602455.1 uncultured Eubacteriales bacterium
CTTACCCTAGCCCGTGGGTACACTACATCATCATGGCCTTCATGTTCATAGCTGGCCTCAACTTCAGCTTGTTCTACAGGGCAATCCGTGAAAAGAGCCTGCGCCCTATCTGGGAGGACAAAGAGGCCCGGATGTACGTGGGGATAATCCTTACAGCCATCCTCATCATCACCCTCAACATAGCCGCTGAAGTAGGAGCCGGCAATGCGTTGCACCAGGCATCATTTCAGGTGGTCTCGATAATCACGACTTCGGGGTTCTCGACGACAGACTTTAACCTGTGGCCCGACCTGTCCAGGGCCGTGCTCCTCGTGCTGATGTTCGTCGGCGCGTGCGCGGGATCTACCGGCGGCTCTGTCAAAATGGTAAGGTACCTGGTCGTCTTCAAGAGCATATTCCGTGAGTTTGGACAGATGATCCACGCCAGGGCGGTCCTGCCGGTCCGGATTGGCAAGCATGTGATCCCGGAGAACGTGGTTAGATCCACGGTTGTCTTTACCATAACCTACCTGGGGTGCGCCCTTATAGGCACCTTCTACATGCTTGGCCTCGGGCTGGATATGGTCTCGTCAGTATCAGCTGTAGCCGCTACTCTGGGCAATATCGGCCCGGGCCTCAACATAGTTGGGCCAATGTCCAGTTTTGCATCGATCCCCGTTTCAGGCAAAGTGCTGCTGACATTCCTGATGCTCTTGGGCAGGCTTGAGCTGTTCACGGTCCTCGTGTGCTTTGCCCCGGCATTCTGGAGAAAGCGCTGACCCGGACCAGCCCCGCACGCCAACCGGGCATCGAGTTATGCGCTATGGGGAGCCCGGCGTTCGGTGTGACCCTACCTGTGCCAGACAGTCTCCTCACAGGGCCGCAGGTCCCGCGGTCCCCGCTCCTGAGCCGGGTAACCCAGCGGGAACATGGCCACCGGGCGGAGGTTGTGTGGCAGGTCCAGCGCCTTCCTGACCTCAGTCTCCTTAAAGGCCCCGACCCAGCAGGTGCCAAGTCCGAACGAAACCGCGGCGAGCATCATGTTCTCGATGGCCGCAGCCGTGTCCTGGAAGCAATACAGAGTGCGACCCCTGTCCTCATAGCGCGCCCCTGACACTTCCGGATCCGCGCAGACCACGATGACCACCGGAGCCTGGCCGATAGACGGCTGGTTCCCCGATGCCGCCATGAGCAGGTCCTTCACAGCCTTGGTCTTAACGACCACAAACACCCACGGCTGCCGGTTGCCTGCGCTGGGCGCAAGCCTGGCGCACTCCAGGATAGTTGAGAGCGCCTCTTCGGGGACATCCTTGTCAAGGTACTGCCTGATGCTGCGCCTCTTCTTGATCGCCTCGATAACGTCCATTGTGCAACCCCCTTCTATAAACCGAGGGCGTCCCTTCTCTACGGGACGCCCCCCTTTTTGTCTCACTTCGAACCGCGCCGGACGGTGCGGCGGGCTACTGGTTCGCCTTGGCGCTCTCCAAACCCTTCTCCTCGATGTACGCGGCCGCGGCGTTGAGCCGGGCGACAGATTCGTCTTTCCCCAGGATATCCACTATCTCAAACAGGCCGGGACCCACTGTCTTCCCGGTGAGGGCCAGCCTGGTTGGATGGATGAGGTCGCCGCCCTTGATGCCCTCACGTTCGATGAGATCTCGATAGGCCTTCTCCTCGATCTCCAGGTTCCATTCGGTAAGCGCGCCGAGGGCTGCCGCTCCCTTCCGGAGCAAATCCGCGATGCCGGGCTTGGTGAACAGCTTCCTGACCGCAGCCTCATCGTAGGCCGAGCCGTCAGTCGCCAATCCGAAGTAGAATCGCGAAGACTCCACCAGTTCCTCGAGGGTCTGGCTTCTCTCCTGCAGAGAAACGAGGGCCTTCTTGAGCCAGTCGCCCTTGGCCCGGAGTTCCTCCTCCGTCCCTATCCCTGCGGGAACCGCGAACTTGAGGTACCACTCGACCAACTCATCGGGCGTGAGCTTCCGCATGTACTGTCCATTCATCCAGGTCATCTTCTTGACATCGTAAACGGCCGGGGTGGACGACACGCGGTCGAGGCTGAACTCCTTCACCATCTCTTCCAGCGACATGATCTCCTTGGTCGCGTCAGCAGGAGTCCATCCCAAAAGCACCAGGTAGTTACGGATGGCATCCGGGAGGTATCCCTTCTGCTGGAATTCCTCAACCGTCTGGGCCCCGTGGCGCTTGGAGAGTTTGGAGCGATCGGGAGCCAGGATCATCGGGAAGTGGCCGAACTGCGGCATCGGGATGCCCAGCGCCTCGTATATCCAGATCTGCTTCGGCGTGTTGGAGAGGTGCTCGTCGGCCCGGAGGACGTGGGTGAGCCCCATCTGCCAGTCGTCTATCACACAAGCGTAGTTGTAAGTGGGAAAGCCGTCGGACTTCAAGATTACGAAGTCGGCGATCTCCTCGTTCTTGAACGTTACGTCCCCGTGAATCAGGTCATGCACCGTAGTCGTTCCCGTGTCCTTGGTCTTGAGCCTGATCACCGGCTTGCGGCCCTCGGCCTCAAATGCCTTCACCTGTTCAGGGGTAAGGGAGCGGCAACGCCCGCTGTAGCGTGGAGCCCGGTGCTCCGCCTGCGCCTGAGCTCTCTCTGCGGCCAACTCCTCGGGAGTGCAGTAACACTTATAGGCCTTGCCCTTCTGGAGGAGCTCCTCGGCGTACTTCTGGTATAGCTCCTGCCTCTGGGACTGGTAGTACGGCCCCTTGGGGCCGCCCACGATCGGGCCCTCATCCCAGTTGAGGCCAAGGAACCGGAAGGCTTCCATGAGTTTCTCAGCTGAGTCCTTGATCGTACGTTCAGTGTCGGTATCCTCGATGCGGAGGATGAAAGTCCCTCCGTTGTGCCGCGCGAACAGGTAGTTGAACAGCGCGGTCCGCGCTCCTCCGATATGTAGGTAGCCGGTTGGGGATGGGGCAAATCTAACGCGGACGTTGGCCAAAGATAACACCTCTTTCCGGCCTCGAGCGGTGTCAAGTTGCCTGTCTTGTGCTCCAGGAGATACTGGAACGCCGTCGGGCCTAGTGGCTGCCATTATATCATGCCGCGCAGCTGGAAACGAAAGCAGCCCGGCGCACGTAACGCGAGCCGGGCTGCTGCATTCGACTTTTGTCGTTCCAGTCTTGCCTTACCTGTTGGTAATCTCCTCTTCGGCCAGGAGCATCTCCCACCTGCGGTCGACTTCCTCCTGGATCTCCTTGAGGACGTCCTCGTTGCCGGGGTTGAAGAGGTGACGGAACCGTCCCTGAGCCTTCAAGAACTCGGTGACAGGCTTCTTCTCCCTGGGCTTGTAGGTCACGCGGGTCTTGCCGTTCTCGACCTCGTAGAGAGGCCAGAAGCAGGTGTCGACCGCGAGCCTGCAGATCTCGATGGTGTCCTTGGAGTCATGCCTCCAACCTCTGGGGCACGGGGCCAGGGCGTTGATGAAAGCCGCGCCGTCGGCGGCAAACGCCTTCTCGGCCTTCTGGTACAGGTCGTTCCAGTGAGCCGGCGAGACCTGGGCAGCGTAGGGAATATTGTGCGCCGCCATGATCCGTGTAAGGTCCTTGCGGTTCTGCTGCTTGCCGCTGGTGTTGACCTTGCCGACCGGGCTCGTGGTGGTGTCGGCTCCCTTGGGGGTGGCCGAAGACCTCTGGATACCGGTGTTCATGTAGGCCTCGTTGTCGTAGCAAACGTAGACCATCTTGTGGTTGCGCTCCATAGCCCCCGAGAGGCTCTGGAACCCGATGTCGTAGGTGCCGCCGTCGCCGCCGAAGGCGACGAACTTGATCTCCGTGTCCTTATCGATCTTGCCCTGCTTCTTAAGGGACCGGTAGGCGGTCTCGACGCCGGAGAGCGTTGCGGCCGCGTTCTCAAACGCGGTGTGGATCCACGAGGTGTTCCACGAAGTGTACGGGTAGACCGTGGTTGACACTTCGAGGCAGCCCGTGGCGTTGCCGACTACCACGGGGCCCTTGGCGGCCCTGGTTATCTGCCTAACTACTATGGGAGCACCGCATCCCGCGCACAGCCTGTGTCCAGGCGCCAGCGTTTCGGGGACGGCGGAGAGTTCCTTTAGGCTAGCCACTTGTATCCCTCCTATACCCTGACGTCCAGGTGGCTGACAGCCTGACCGACGCGTCCGGCCTTCAGGTCATCGTCGAGGTCGGCGAAGACCTTCTTGATCTCGCGCGTGGTTGTGTCGCGGCCACCCAGGCCGAAGATGTAGCCCCTCATGAGCGGGCGGGTCTTCTCGTTGTAGAAGGCGGCGCGAATCTCGGTGAAGATCGGACCACCCTGGTTGGAGAAGGACTCGGCCCTATCCATTACCGCAACGGCCTTAGCGCCTGAGAGGGCTTTGACTAGTTCGGCTGCCGGGAACGGGCGGAGCACCCTGGGCTTCAGGAGACCGACTTTCTCTCCGTTGGCCCTGAGCTGGTCTACCACGGCCTTGGCGGTTCCGGCCGTCGAAGACATGACCACCACGACGCGCTCGGCATCTTCCATCTTGTACTCCTCGAAGAAGGAGTACTTGCGGCCCGATATCTTCTCGAACTCTTTAGCTACCTCGAGGATGACGTCGTGGGCTTTCTCAACCGCCAGCGCCTGCTGGTACTTCAGCTCCGCGAAGTAGTCCGGCAGGACGAGCGGGCCAACAGTCGTTGGGTCCTTGAGGTTAAGCAGCGGCCTTGCGGGCTTGTACTGCCCCACGAACTCCTTGACCACATCGTCGGGAAGGAGCTTGAGGTTGTCCACCGCGTGGCTGGTGATGAACCCGTCGTAGCAGACCATCACCGGCAGAAGAACCCGGGGATCCTCGGCGATCTTTACTGCCTGGATCATGTTGTCGTACGCTTCCTGAGCATTCTCGCCGTAGATCTGGATCCAACCGGTGGTCAGGGCCGCCATGGTATCCGAGTGATCGCAGTGGATGTTGAGGGGCGCGGAAACCGCCCTGTTTACCACCGGCATCACGATGGGAAGCCTGTCTCCGGATGCGATATGAAGAATCTCGTGCATGAGCGCCAGACCCTGGGAAGAGGTGGCGGTCATCGCCCGGCTCCCGGCAGCGGAAGCGCCGCAGGTTGCCGACATGGCGGAGTGCTCGCTCTCGACAGTGACCATCTCAGTATCTACAAGCCCGTCCGCAACGAACGTCGAGTAGAACTGCACGATATCCGTCTGTGGGGTGATGGGGTAAGCCGCGATGACGTCAGGGTTGATCTGCTTCATGGCGTGAGCAACGGCCTCGTTGCCTGTCATCCCCACGAACTTGGTTTGCGTCGCCACTTTCATGCCCTCCTAAAGAAGTAACCCTCTCTTACTCCTTAACCATCTGCAAGGCTTTTTCTTTTCTCGGGCACTCGCGGGCGCAGATCCCGCAACCTTTGCAGTGGTCATAGTCGATACCTGTCATCTTGCCACCCTCAACCTTGATGGATGAGTCGGGGCAAAACACCCAGCACATAAGGCAGTGGACGCAGCCTTCGGGATGCCAGACCGGCTTTTGGCTTCTCCATTCGCCGGTACGATAAGCTACGGAGTTTCCCTCCTGGGTAACGATCCCGCCCAGTGGGATGTCCTTGTACCCTTTCTGCTTGCTCACGCCAGCTTCACCTCCTGGTAAGCGCGACGCATGGCGTTGAGGTTACCGTCAACGATAGCCTGCCTGCCATGGAACTTGCGGCTGAGGTCTTCCTTCATCTGCTCCAGGAACGCCTCGAAAGGCATGAACTCGTTGGTTCTCAGGAGCGCCCCAATCATGGGCGTGTTGGGGATATCCCTGCCGATGGTAGCCACCGAGATGCCGCTAGCGTCCACGGTAGCGACCTTGGCTTTGGTACCCAGTTTGGACTTGAGTTCCGCAGGATCGGCAGCGGTGTTGATTATGATTACGCCGTCATCCTTAAGCCCTTCGGCAACGTCGACGGCGCCGATAAGTGACGGATCCAGGACAATAACGACGTCTGGGTTCTCGACGTTGGAGTGGATTGTTATCGGGTCGTCCCCGATGCGGTTGAACGCCAGGATCGGCGCTCCCATTCTTTCCGGACCGTACTCAGGAAATCCCTGCACGTACTTCCCGGCACTCAGAGCGGACTCGGCGAGCAGCGTAGACGCAGTCTTTGCACCTTGTCCACCCCGGGCGTGCCATCGAATCTCGACTAGATTGGACACTAGCCCTTCCTCCTCAAAACGTTGTGCTGCCAAAACTCCTCCACCATCCGTACGCCTATCGTGAATACGTTATCATTCGGCTATTCGTGCGTCAAGGAACAAATACCTTGACCTGCGAGAATGCCAAAGGCGTGTCGGTGCTGGGAAGGATTGCCCTAAGGATTATCGAAGTCTCCTACAACGTATCTAATAGGAGGCTAACCAGATGTACGACCTTGTCTTCCGGAACGCAAGAGTGCTAGACGGCACGGGGGCTCCCTGGTTCAGAGCCGATGTGGCTGTAAAAGACGGCTTTGTCGCCAAGGTCGGCAAGGTCGAGACCGAGTCCGTGAAAGACATCGACGCGTCCGGCAAGTACGTCAGCCCCGGGTTCATAGACGCTCACTCCCACTCTGACCTGCCGCTTGTTGTGAACCCAACAGCGGATAGCAAGGTTATGCAGGGCGTAACGGTTGAAGTCATTGGCCAGTGCGGTTCGTCGGGCGCCCCCCGAAACATGGGGTTGCGGGAGCAAGAGGATGAGACCGCACGGGAAGCGGGAGCGGACATCCCCCAGTGGACGGACATGGCATCCTATCTTGATGTGTTGGAATCCCAGGGGGTCAGTCTCAACGTCGTACCGCTGGTGGGACACGGAACCGTACGCCGCCAGGTAATGGGCTCAGAGAAACGCGAGCCAACGCCCGAGGAACTCGAGCAGATGAAGCGGCTCGTAGCCGAGTCGATGGAACAAGGCGCGTTCGGAATGTCGTCGGGCCTCATTTACATCCCAGGCACCTACGCGAAGACCGGTGAAGTCATCGAACTGGCCAAGGTTGCATCTAGGTACGGCGGCATCTATTTCACACATATAAGAAATGAAAGCGACAGACTGTTGGAGGCTCTGGAAGAAGCCATCCACATTGGGTTTGAGGCGGGCCTACCGGTCCAGGTATCCCACTTCAAGGTCATGGGTCAACCGAACTGGGGGATGGTCAAACAGTCCATCGCGATGGTGGAAAAGGCGAGGGCAGATGGCCTCGACATTACCGCCGACCAGTATCCGTACATCGCATCCTCTACGGGGCTCGGGGCGACAATCCCGTCATCCACATGGACCGGAAACCCCAGGAGCCCGGAGCGCTTCAGAGACCCTGTTGAGCGCAAGAAGATCCTGGAGGCCTACAGGGCCCGGGGTAACTGGGACAAGATCCAGATCGCTTCGTTAAGCCACCCGGAGGACCAGCAGTTCATCGGCAAGACCGTCGAGGAAGTAGGCAAGATTCAGGGCATACCGTCAGAAGAGGCGGCGCTCGGACTCATGGAGCGGAACGGCGGCGTGGTCCAGATTGTGAACTTCGCCATGTGCGAGAACGACGTGAGGATGGTCATGAGCCAGCCCTGGATCATGGCGGGCTCCGATGGACGGGCATTCAACGCCGCCACCCCCAAGGGGCAGCCGCACCCCAGGTCGTACGGCACTTTTGTGAGGATACTGGGAAGGTACGTGCGTGAGTACAAGGTGCTCCGCCTCGAGGAAGCGGTAAGGAAGATGACCTCGCTGCCGGCGATGCGGCTTGGGCTACAGGACCGCGGGCTCGTCCGCGAGGGCATGAGAGCGGACCTGGTGATGTTCGATGCGGACACCGTGTTGGACAACGCTACCTTCACGGATCCCCATCGGTACCCGTCGGGCATCGATTACGTCCTGGTCAACGGACAGATCGTGGTAGAGAACGGAAAGCACAACGGCGAGAGACCGGGTCTGGTCATAAGACACCGGCAGTAGAGCTGGGCGACAAGCAAGGAGTCCTCTTCCGGGGACTCCTTTGTCTTGCAACATCTGCCGCCGCATCGAAACGCGACAGCTGTCCGAATCGTCCGTATATACGGAGGAGTGCTTTGACCGTTGCTCGAAGCCTCCTTCGCAGGAGGTGCCCTAAGCCTTGGACCGATTCGATCCCCGGTGCGGCATCGCAGCCAGGGGGCTGACAAAGAAATACGGGCAGCTCACCGCGGTGGACTGTCTTGATCTCGAACTGCGTCCGGGAGAGGTGTACGGGTTTCTCGGACCTAACGGCTCCGGGAAATCCACCACAATCGGGATGCTCACCGGCGTGCTGGCTCCAACTTCGGGAGAGGTTACCGTATGCGGTTTCGACCTCAAAAAAGAGCCTGAGAAGGCCAAAGCCTGCATCGGTTACGTGCCGGACGAGCCGGTCCTGTACGAGAAACTGACCGGACTTGAGCACCTTGACTTCATCGGTGAGTTGTACGGGGTCCCGAAGGCGATCCGCAAAACCAGGGGCCTTGAGCTGCTCGGGATGCTCGGCCTTGAGGACAAAGGACGAGACCTCATCCAATCCTATTCCAAGGGGATGAGACAGAAGATATCCATAGCAGCCGCGCTGCTTCACAGCCCGCTTGTGCTCATAATGGACGAACCGGTCTCAGGCCTTGACCCCATGTCCGCCCGGGTGCTCAAGAGCCTGGTCCGCAACCTTGCGAGATCCGGGACCACGGTGCTCATATCAACGCACCTCCTGGAGATAGCCAAACGCTGTAATGTGGCTGGTCATTCCACTGGTGTCTATCTTCTTCGTGCTTTTCCTCTACAACCTGTTCCGCGGCGTCGCCTCGTTGGACACGTTCTTGAGTCCACGGGACCTGACGCCTGCCATAACCGGGGTCCTTAACATCCTGTTCCTTATGCTTCTCAGTTCCTCATTCGGCGCCGCTTTCACCTACCTGTACTTGGCGCGGGACATGCGGCTCCTCCTGGCGTCGCCTCTGAGACCCAGGTACGTGATCCTGTCCAAGATCCTGGAGGTATCGCTCCTGGGGAGCGCGCCGTTCCTTCTAGTCGGGCTACCCATGCTTGCGGGTTTCGGAAGGGCCTGGTACGCGAAGCCGTGGTTCTACCCGCTGGCTTTCCTGGCGTCTATCCCACTCGCCGTCCTGCCTGCGTTCTTAGCGATCCTGATGAACCTGGCGGTTTCGAGGTTGATACCGGCTCACAGGACTCGCGAACTACTGGCGGCCACAAGCACCCTTCTGGGCGGCATCATCTACCTGGTTCTGCGCTTCGCCGGCTCTTCATCAAGGACTGCCCTCGGTCACGACCATCTAGCGGCACTGTTCGGAAGGTGGGGACCGTCCTGGTCTCCTACGACTCTGCTCGCTGACTCCATTGCCGAGGGATTGCTGGATAAGCCGCTACCCCTGATCCTGTCGGGAGCCATCATGATACTGGCGTCCGCTGCTGTCTTCGCACTGGTCGTCCCGTGGACGGAACGGGCCTACGTGTCCGGTTGGGCCTCTTACGGGGAGGCAAGAGGGTCCGCCAGGTACCACTCCGGTCAGACGATAGCCCAGGGATCCCTTCCGGGAGCTGCCGCCCGCGAAGAGACCGGTAAGCGCGCGAGGCTCACAGGCCCTTGGCGCAGGGGAGCAGTTACCGCTGCATTATCGTTCAAAGTGGAGTCACGACTCTTGTTCCGCGATCTTCAAGCCCAATCGCAG
>CAZRRG010000084.1:0-9017 GCA_964602455.1 uncultured Eubacteriales bacterium
AGCTCCTCCGCGACCACGTAAACCATTGCCCCGGCCGCAAACGCAAGAGCGTACGGCAAAATAGCGCGCAAGCTCATGGTTAAGGCCGCTCCCAGAACGCCTGCTATGGGCTCAACAACTCCGGATGCTTGTCCCCACAAAAAGCTTTTCCAGCGAGACATACCCTCGCGCCGGAGAGGAATGGACGTCGCGGCACCCTCCGGCAGGTTCTGAAGCCCCATGCCGATGGCCAGGACGATGGCTCCGCCCAGAGAGGTCAGGGACATGTCGCCGGCAGCGGCGCCTAGCGCCACTCCCACCGCCAGACCTTCGGGTATGTTGTGGAGAGTGATAGCGGTTACCAGGAGGATCGTCCGTCTCCAGGTGGACTTGGGCCCTTCCGGCCCTTCCACCGAACCGCCCGGATGCAGGTGCGGCAGAAGGCTGTCAGCCAGGAACAGGAACGCCCCGCCGAGGAGGAAACCGATGAGCGGCTTAAGCCACCTTATCTGGCCTGCAGCTTCGCACATCTCGATTGCTGGCTCAAGCAGGGACCAGAAGCTGGCCGCCAGCATCACGCCCGCGGCAAAGCCAAGCATGAGGTCCAGGGTCTTTCGCCGGATGGACTTGACGAAGAACACCATCGCGGCGCCGAGGGCAGTCATGAACCAGGTGAATCCGGTTGCAGCGAGCGCTTGCCAGATTGGGTTTTCGAGCATAGGCCGCCCTCTCCTTTCTGCCAGGTACTTCTCTATCGACAGCGAGATTACCTGGGAGGTATACCGCAAGGAGCGCCGAACCTCATCTGTCATACCGGAGGTGCGCCTAATGGATGCCAAACACTACATTGACCTTGCGCTCCGACTCGGAGCCGACGACGCCGTCGCGTTCAAGATAGAGGACATCGAGTTCGACCCCAGGACCATCCTGAAGTGCGCATTTGGCTGCTCTGACTGGGGCAAGGGCCTTACATGCCCATCCCGCGCCAACTCTCTTAAGCCGTGGGAGTACGAGCAGGTCCTCAGGAGATACTCCTGGGGCGTCATCATCCACTCGACCGAGAAGCGCAAGTCTCAGGACATCTCCTTCGCCGTTGAAAGGGAAGCCTTCCTGAACGGCTACTACTTCGCTTTCTCGCTCAGCGACTGCGATCTCTGCGCGACGTGCGCCGGGTACGCGGGAGCTCAGTGCGTCCACCCGAAGATGGCGCGACCCGCCTTCCACAGCGTCGGGATCGATGTGTTCAAGACCGTGCGTAAGTTCGGGCTGCCAATCGACACCCTCAAGAGCAAGGATGAGACTCCTAACTGGTATTCGGCTGTCTTCATCGAGTGACGGCCGACGCGTGCCTTCCGAAGCGCCCTTGATAGACGGGCGGGGCACACCTGACCGGTGCGCGGAGCATCACCGTTAGACCGTTGTGTTCACCAGTTCTCCTATGCCTTCGATGGATACCGTCAAGGTCTCCCCTGCCTTGACCCATTTCTGCTGCTCCGGCGGTTGCCCCAGGACGACGCCGGACGGCGTGCCGGTGAAGATAAGATCGCCTCGCCGCAGCGTCAGGTACTGGGATAGGTAACTGACCAGGCGGGCGCAACTGAAGATCATGTTCCGGGTGTTGGAATCCTGGACGACCTCGGCTCCCCTCCTCATTGAGATCCTGAGGTTGTTGGGGTCCGGTATGGCGTCCGAGGTGACGATATGGGGCCCTACCGGCGCGAATCCATCCAGCGACTTGCCCAGGAACCACTGGGTGTTGCGTTTTTGGAGGTCCCGCTCGGAAACATCGTTACCGCAGGTGTACCCGAAAACGTAGTCCAGGGCTTTGTCTTCCGGGACCATCGAGCACTCGGTGCCGATCACAATGACCAGTTCCGCTTCATAGTCGTACTGGCTTGCCGTCGAGGGCAGCTTGATCTGCTGCTTGTGGGCAGCCAACGCGTTGTTCGCGACGCCGAAGACCTCCGGGTGTTTGGGCAGGTCAGTGCGGAACTTGGTTTCCTCGATGTGGGACACGTAGTTCCAGCCGATGCAGATGATCTTATCGGGACGCGTCACGACCGGAGCGTACTCAAGGGTTTCCTCCTTCAGAAGAGGGATGCTTGGACGCGGAACGGCACCGGCCGCAGCAGCGCCGCGCCTATTCTGGGAGGCGCACGCCTCCTCCAGAGCACGGAGGCTGTCTAGTCCTTGCTTCCCTCGTGCCAGCAGTTCCTCCATCGTACCTGGAAGCGTGTACCCGCCTGGCGTGGCGAAGGACCCGGTCGACCTTGAAGCCGCGGTTACATCCACAACGCCCGCCGTGGTCACAAGGCCCAGGCGTACTTCTCCATCCTTCCTGAAACTCAGCACTCGCATGACAACGCCTCCCATCAACATACCCGCGATAGGGAATCGTTCGACACGGGAATTCCACGTCCTCCGGCTGCTCCGGCGGAGCCTCCTTGCCTCGGATGCCTCTACCATGCAACGTATATTAAAATCAGTCATGGAAGGACAGGCTCCCGGTAAGGAACAACGCCCGCAAGGAAACCAGTTGCTGCAAGGAGGACGCGCATATGGACCCATCCATGATCATCTGGGGGTTCTTCATCATCTCCATGCTCCTGCCCGGTATCCAGCGCAAGCAGCTCGATGCCGCTCGAGTCAGCCTCATCAGGTCCCTCGAGAAGAAGCGCCGCTCCAGGCTCATTACCCTGATCCACCGCCAGGAGTCAGTGAGCTTCCTGGGTCTGCAATTGTCGAGGTACATTAGCATCGAGGACTCGGAGCAGGTGCTCCGCGCCATCAGGTTGACGCCGGACGACATGCCGATAGACATCATCCTGCACACCCCCGGAGGCCTTGTGCTGGCATCGGAGCAGATCGCCCGCGCTCTCCTCCGGCACAAGGCTAAGGTGACGGTGTTCGTCCCCCACTACGCGATGTCGGGCGGAACGCTTATCGCCCTTTCGGCCGACGAGGTCGTCATGGATCCCAACGCCGTCCTCGGCCCTGTAGACCCACAGGTTGGCAAGTATGCGGCGGCGTCCATCCTCAGAGTGTTGAAGGAGAAAGAGCGCAAGGACATCGACGACGAGACCATAATGCTTGCGGATATGGCGGAAAAGGCCATCAACCAGGTTACACAGACGGTGGCCGATATGCTGATGCAGCGCACCGACAAAGACACGGCGATGGAGCTGGCCAAGAAACTGACATCGGGGAAGTGGACACACGATTACCCGCTGACCGTGGAGGAACTCGATCAGTTCGGCCTCCTCCCGATATCGACGGACATGCCGATGGAGATATATAAGCTTATGGACCTCTACCCTCAGCCGCAGCAGACGAGGCCGTCGGTGCAGTATGTCCCGACACCGTACCGGGGAGAGAAGGAGCAGTAGCGAGTCAGACCAGGAATTGCCGGGCGGTGCGAAGGCGATTTCGCTCGACGCTGAGCACCGCGACTCCTTCGGTTGTGGTAGAATCGATACTTGGAGCTAGCCGCTGCTTACCGGGGCAACTCACGATGCGGATGCCGGCGCCGACAACGGCGACGGGGTTCCAGTAGCGAGAACTCGCAGCACCGGCTGGTCTACCAGGTGACATCATGATTGAGGCGCCGCTCGCGTCTCGAACGCAGCAATCGCCGGACAACAAGACCATCAGGACTCAGGTCCTCCGCCTCGCGTTTCCCGCCATGGCGGAAATGGTATTGCAGACGGTAACCCAGATAGTCAGCATGATCCTCGTCGGCCATCTAGGCGCCAACGCTGTCACCTCCATTGGCATATCAACTCAACCGCTTAACTTGATCATGGGCGTGTTCCAGGGGATCGCTGTGGCCGTTACCGCCCTTGTCGCCCGTTCCATAGGGGCGGACCGCCGTGAGGATGCGCGCAAAGCAGCCGCTCAGGGAGTTACGCTGGCCGGACTCATCGCCCTAGGCGCCTGCGCTCTGATGCTCATCAGGGCTCGGGCGGTGGTCATCTGGATGGGCGCATCGGCCGAGGTAGTCGACCAGGCAACACAGTACCTGCTCATCATGACGCCGGGCTTGTTCTTCCTCTGGGTCACCACCGTCATCACGGGGGCCTTGCGGGGCGCGGGCGACAACCGGACTCCGATGAAGGTAAACATGACGGTGAGCCTGCTCAGCTTCGCAGGCAACGTCGTCCTGGTGTACGGGATGTTCGGCTTCCCGGCGCTGGGAGTGCTTGGCGCGGGACTCGCGACATCAATCGCCCGCGTTGCCGGTGGGCTGCTTCTGCTCATCCCCTACCTCTTGGGAAAACTCACCCTTCCCTGCAAGTTTCCGCAGGACTTCCGCTGGGATGGCTCGCTGATGACCAGGGTGTTGCGGGTCGGCATCCCGGGAGCCGGCGAGCGACTGCTCATCAGCGGAGGTGGACTCTTCTACGCCAGGATGGTAGCAGGCCTAGGCGCGGTCTCCTATGCTGCCCATACAATCGGGATCAACGCCGAGTCCGTCTCCTACATGCCTGGAACAGCTTTCGCCGTTGCAGCAACCACGCTGGTCGGCCAGAACCTCGGAGCTGAGAGGCCCGACCTCGCGGAGAGAAGCACGTACCAGGCCCTCTTGCCTGCCTGCATACTTGTGGGCGCGGTTGGTGTAGGGTTTCTTGCTTTCCCCGGAGCCCTTGTCCGCCTGTACTCGTCCGACCCCGAGGTCATACGGCTCGCGTCCATCTACATGCGAATGATGGGGTTCTGCCAGATACACCAGGCCTTCGGCTTTGTCCTGCTGGGCGCTCTGCGAGGCGCCGGAGACACCAAGTTCGTCATGTGGCTCACCGCGTTCTGCTCCTGGGTACTCAGGCTCGGCACCACCTACCTGCTGATCAACGTTGTAGGCATAGGCGTGACCGGGGCGTGGTGGGGCATGGCGGTCGACGGCTTCGTGAAAGGCCTCGCGGGATGGATGTGGTTCCGGCGCGGCCGCTGGAAGAAGGCATCGGTGTAAGTACATCTGCGCTCTTGGGATGCTATTCTCAGATCCGGGCGCACACGGCGAGTCCATTGCCGACGCAAGACTGGTCGCCGCCACTCGCGGTCACACGAACCGGGTGCACCTCATTGCCGAGTACGGAGCATAGGACCCTGCTTCGTCACTCGCCTGCGTTTATCTCGAAGATCACGTTGTCCACGTAACGCAAGTACGACTTGTCTTTCAGCACACTGTCATCCACGGTCCAGCCGAGGACCGTAACGCCGTTATCCCTGTATCCCTTCGTGATCTCGTCGTTCATGGTGGCGTAGTTGTAGGCAATGAAGCTAGGGCGGCTGATCGCGGCGAAGAAGTTGTCCTTGAAGTTCCTGAACAGCCGGGTGCCGGTCATCGGGAGATCGGCCAGTAGCAGGCCGACGGGAGTGTCTTTGTCGTGCTGCCGCATCCACCTGCACGAGAACGGGCCAAATGCCTGGTAGGCGTACTCGCCCTGGTACCCTTCGAGGACCTTCAGAGTCGCCTCCTCCAGTTTCCCTGCCAGGCCGAAGTTCTTGATCTCTATGAGGACGGGCGTCCTCCCCGCTATGTGCGCCATGGTCTCCGCCAGGGTGGGGATGGTCTCCTTTGACTTCGGGAACCGGAGCTCCTTGAGTTCGGCGAGAGTCATGTTGGACACCTTGTTGTCGATGCCGAACAACCGGTCCAGCTTGTCATCGTGGATTACGACCACATACCCGTCCTTCGTTAGGCGGACGTCCAGCTCAATGGCGTAGCCATTGGAAATGGCATTGGAGAACGCTCCGATAGAGTTCTCGTCGAACTCGTCTGTATGCAGGCCGCGGTGCGCGATGGGAGTGGTCTTCAGCCACGCGACGTCCTTGGGCAGGCAATAATCGTAGCGCCTCACGGAGAGCGCTACTACGAAGAGCAAGAGAACAAGCGCCAGAATCCAGCCCACTCTAGATCTCCTCCTCTTGCCATAGCTGCCGATGTACCCGTACTTAGATCGTCGCATCGTCGCACGCACCCTTCATTGATCTAGCCCTATGCGACTGAACCTGGGATGCCGAGTACCAGACGGTAGCCGCGAACACCAGCCCGACGCCTATGGCTACCTTCTGCCAGAAAGGATACCAGACGATCGCCATGCCCTGGATAAAGCCCAGCCGGATGAACACAGACGCCACCGACGAAAGGACAAACACGACCACCAGGAAAGCGGAGAACGTGACCACCGAAAAAACCCCTGACTTCCCGGCGTACCCGTAAGCGACACGCCAGTACTCCCAACTCATGACCTGGCCTCTTTCGAAGCCGTAGCAGCGCGCCTCATTGGCCAGGACCTTGTTGACCCTGTTTTCGACGCGCTTTAAGAAATCGCCCCAGATCATGACCTTGCAAAGGTTCGCGGCCGCGAACAGCACGGAAGCGATGGCCACGAGGGGTATCAGAACGATAAGCACCAGGTTGACGATGAAGAACATGAAGCCGGCCTCAGTCTCCTGGAAGTTCTCGATCGCGAAGAAAAACAGCACGCCCAGGAGCGCTAGGATCCGGATATTTGTCCCTTCATATGTCTCCACCTGGTCGATTACCCGCTGGTGGATGTTCTTGTACTCGGCTAGCAGGGCATCAATCACGAGGTCGGGCCTCAAGCCGCCTCCTTTGGCACTTGCGTCCGAGCTCGCGCCGGAACCAGCCGCGGTTCCAGGATCTTCGCTCATGGGTCTCCCTCCTGCCAACTCGACAGGGAATTCTCCCTGCTTCGCCAATATCCTCCGCGATCCCTCCACGTTCCGGCGTTCTGTTTTGGTTCCAGGGATGAGCGCCTCCCATGGCGAAGATGTTGGACGGAGTGTCCTTAGCTCCGGGCACCTGTTTGAGATGATGCCAGAATGACCTTGTCAGGAGGGATCCTACCTTGGCCGACTACAGCCTCCTAGTTCTCAACGGTACCGTGGTTGACGGGACAGGCTCACCTGCCAAGCCCGCTGACGTAGCCGTCTCCGCGGGCAGGATTGCCGCCATCGCTCCTCCGGGCCAGCTGGACAGGTCCAATGCCGCAGCCGCCATTGATGCGACCGGCAAGGTGGTCTGCCCCGGCTTCATCGACACCCATAGCCACAGCGATCTCCTGGTCTTGCATGAGCCGTTCATCAGTCCCAAGGTTATGCAGGGCGTTACCACCGAGCTCATAGGTCAGGACGGGATGTCCTTGGCCCCCTTGCGCGACGACTGCATCCCTGCCTGGAAAAAGGCCATGGCTGGGCTGGAAGGCGACTATGAGGTGGACTGGGATTGGAGAGACGTGCAGGGCTACCTGGACCGCATCGACTCCATGGACCTTGGACCCAACTTCGCTTTCCTGGCGCCTCACGGCAACATCCGCCTGACCGTCATGGGGTTGGAGGACAGGGTACCGACCGAGGACGAGATGAAGCGCATGCAGGATCTCCTCCGCCAATGCCTAGAGCAGGGCGCGTTCGGGATGTCGACCGGTATGGTCTATCCCCCCTGCTGCTACGCCGACACCCGTGAGTACGTAGAACTATGCAAGGTGCTTGCCGAGCACGATGCTCCGTTCGTGACGCACAAGCGCAACGCGTCGGATGAGGTGTTGGAGTCGATCCAGGAGATCCTCACGATCGCCAGGCAGTCGGGATGCCACGCCCACATTTCCCACTTCAAGGTGGCGGGACGGCGCAACTGGGACAAGCTCGACGCCGCCCTCGGCCTCTTGGATGACGCAAAGGACTCGGGGATCCGCGTCACCGTAGACCAGTATCCCTACGTAGCGGGCAGCACAATGCTGGCTGTAGTACTTCCGCCTTGGGCCCACGCCGGAGGAACGGAGAAACTCCTCGAGCGGCTGTCCACCCCGGCGGAACGGGAAAAGATGAAGCGCGACATCCTGGAGGGCCTCCCTGGCTGGGATAACTACTTCCAGCGGGCAGGGGCCGAAGGGATCTACGTGACGTTCGTCAAGACCGGCAAGAACGCGGATGCCGTGGGCAAGAACCTCAAGCAACTGGGCGAACTCAGGGGCATGGACCCGATAGACGCCACGCTGCAGCTACTTCTGGAGGAAGAGAACAGCGTTGGGATGATCATTTTCCACTGCCCCGAGGAGCAGGTCGTCCGGATAATGCTGCGGCCGGAACAGAACGTCTGCACCGACGGCATTATGGGAGCCAAGCCGCATCCCAGGTTGTACGGTACCTACCCGAGGATCCTGGGGCGATACGTCCGAGAACATGGCGTACTCAGCCTGGAGGCGGCGATCAACAAGATGACGGCCCGACCGGCCGCGCTATTGGGTATTAAGGACAGGGGCATCCTCAAAGCGGGTTACGCTGCGGATCTTGTGGTATTCGACCCGGATACCATCATAGACAAGGCGACTTTCGAGGAACCCGCCCAGTATCCTGTGGGTATCGATTACGTGCTGGTAAACGGAAAGATCCTGGTAGAACGGGGCCAGATGCGCCCGCAGAAGGCGGGGAAAGTCCTCAGGCGATAGCACTCACCTGCCTGTGACAACAGGATTCGCAGGATTGCAGCAACTAGAGCTGCTTGCTTGCATGAAGATCGGGCTGCTTTCCCACAGCGGCCTGGCAGTCTGAAAGAACCTGAGGTACGAACGGAGGACGGGACAATGGATAGCAATATGAGCGGAAAGGTAGTTATCGTCACAGGAGCCTCCAGCGGCATTGGCCGCGAATGCGTCCTGAAGTTCGCCGCGGCGGGCTGCAAAGTAGTCGCCGTTGCGCGGTCTCAAGACAAGCTGGGCCAGCTGGTGGATCAAACCGGCGCCCTCGAAGGCCAGGTCAGGCCCGTAGTCGCTGATCTCACGAGAGACGCGGACATCCCCCGCATCGTGAGTGAGACGGTCTCGGCTTTCGGAGGCATCGACATCCTGGTTAACGTGGCCGGGGTGCTCAAGAACGGCACAATACTCAACACGTCCACCCAGGACTGGGACCACCTGATGAACGTGAACGTCCGGGCCCCGTTTCTCCTTATGCGTGAAGCGATGCCCTATCTCATTGAGCGCAAGGGCAACGTGGTGAACGTCTCGAGCGTAAAC
>CAZRRG010000084.1:9027-9604 GCA_964602455.1 uncultured Eubacteriales bacterium
TTCCCCGGAGTGCTCGCCTACTGCGCGAGCAAGGCCGCCCTGGACCAACTCACCCACTGCGCAGCCTTGGAAGTCGCCGAGAAGGGTGTGAGAGTTAACGCCGTCAACCCGGGTGTCACCCTCACCAACCTGCACCGCAACAGCGGGATGCAGGTGGATGCCTACGCAGGCTTCCTTGAGCGCAGCAAGAGCACTCATCCCTTGGGCAGAGTTGGAAGACCCGAAGAGGTAGCGGACCTCGTCTACTTCCTGGCTTCGCCTAAGGCCGGATGGATCACGGGCGTGTCCTACGCCATCGACGGCGGGCGGGGGCAGACCTGTCTGCGATAGACCTGTCTGCGACAGACAGGGTTGCGATAGTCCAGTATGCGAGAGACCAGTACGCACAGACAGGGTTGCGATAACCTGTTTGCGATGGATCTGTTCGCGCTCGGAAACCGAGAGAGGCATGGGAGTCCCCCTAATAGTCACGGCATGACTACGTATGGTCACGACATGACCATCTGATTTTAGGCGGGTCACGCCATGACCTATTCTCGGAATTCCATTAGTCACCAGAAGGCTAACATGTCGAAAA
>CAZRRG010000085.1:0-9381 GCA_964602455.1 uncultured Eubacteriales bacterium
CATTGCCCGGCTCTGTAAAAAGCCGGGGTTGCGCCCCTTGGGGAAGGCGCGATTGCCGTCGCTTCGAGATACTTCTTGGTCTCGCACGGGATCGCGATCGCGACTATCGAGCTCCCGTCTCGTGCGCCGTACAACAGGTGAGGTTGCTCCTGGACGAAGCGGAACACCGACTCGTCAACCGGCTGACCGTGGAAGCCCTCTCCGGTTACCACGGCGCGCGCGAACCCGTCGAGAGTCTCCTTCCTCATTGCGGCGCAGAACTCATCGATGTCGTTGTAGTGGAGAAACCTCTCCCTGGCCCAGGTAAAGTCCGAGAGTCTGAGACCGTGAGCGACTCTGCACAAAACCCTCTTTGCGATCGGCAGTTCAACCGCAGCCTCGTATCTCCTCATGAACTCCCGCATGAGGTGGCTCAGGCGTCGCTCCTCCATGCCGTCTGCCGGAACCTCGATATCGGCGGTGATCTCATCCCATCTATCCTGTCCGAGCGCCTTGACGGTCTCCTCTTTGACCGTTTCCATGATGTTCACTCTGTCGTACGGTATCAGATTGATGCCGGACATGATCTCGGGCTTATCCAAACGAAGTCACCTTCCTGACATAATAGGTCAGGAGAGCACTTCTCCCCGCCTCGGGGCATGTCCTTTAGGCTACATCGACGGACTTGGTCGCAATGACGTCGCTGCCAAGACCCAGCACATTGCCGATGACGACTTGCCCGCGATGGACGGGGGCGACAAGCCGCTGCTTCTTGATCTCCGCCATGACGTCGAAGATGCGTTCTTTGGGGACCGGCGCAGTGAGGCGGACGCTGACCAGCGGCAGCTCTCCTCCGGTCACCAGCACCGATGAGGCGATGTTTCTCATAGGATGCAGGATTTCCTGCTCGGCGTAACCCTTCCCCTTGGGGCACAGGTTCCCGGTGATGCCGGTAATGCCGCCACCACTCAACGTCACCTCGAGCTCGCAGCCGTTAGGACAAAGGATACAAGTCAGCGTCCTGGTCGTGCTGGTCGCGCTACTCACTTCTGATCACCACCTGGACCGGGTTCTGGGACACCAGCTTGCTGCACGGCAGCGTGATACGCTCCATCTCCGCCGGAATCAGCCTGCGCTGCTTCCTCCTGACGATGGTCTGGCCGTCTTGCAGGACTTCGATCGATCCGTTCCTCATAGGTCTTCGAACGCGGAACGACAGCGTGACGTCCTTTGTCCCGCTGATCTTCTGTGGGACTGTGTATCCGATCGTGCCGTCCGTCTCAACCGGTATCGAGCATGCGGGCAGCGATCCGGCGCGCAGGTAGTCAGCCACCGATTGGGCCAGGTTCTCCGCCTCCAGCGAGACGAAGTCGACCAGGTCGTGCACGTGCAGGACGTTGCCTGCGGCGAAAACCCCCGGGGTGCTGGTCTGGTAGTACTCATCGACCACGGGACCTCTCGTGCGCTCATCGAGGACGACGCCCGCCTTCTGGGAGAGCTCGTTCTCAGGTATAAGGCCGACGGAGAGGATTAGCGTGTCGCACTGGTACTCCTTCTCGGTGCCCGGGATGGGACGCAGGCGCTCGTCCACCTGGCTGACCACCACCGACTGCAGGCGGGCTTTGCCCTTAATCTGCGTCACGGTGTGGCTCAGGTACAGCGGGATCCCGTAGTCCTTCAGGCACTGCTCCACGTTGCGGGGGAGCCCGCTCTGGTAAGGCATGATCTCGAACACACCCAGCACTTCGGCGCCTTCCAGCGTGAGGCGCCTGGCCATGATGAGTCCTATGTCACCGGAGCCCAGGATGACCACCCGTTTGCCCACCATGGTGTTCTTGAGGTTGATGTGGGCCTGGGCGACTCCGGCGGTGAACACGCCGGCGGGGCGCTCACCTGGGATGGAGATGGCGCCCCTCGTGCGCTCCCTGCACCCCATGGTGAGGATGACCGCTCTCGCGTCGTAACAAAGGAGACCCTGTGGGCTGGCGACAGTGATGCGCCTTTCGGGGGTGATGTCGATCACGGTCGCGCCGGTCATCACCTCGATGCCCAGCGCCTTCACTTCGTCGATAAAGCGGTCGGCGTACTCGGGACCGCTCAGCGTCTCGCCGAACCGGGTGAGGCCAAACCCGTCGTGGATGCACTGCCGCAGGATGCCTCCGAGTTTCTGCTCCCGTTCCAGGATGATGATGTCACTGACACCGGCCTTACGCAGGGCGATAGCCGCTGCCAGCCCGGCCGGCCCGCCGCCGATAACGGCGACGTCCTTTCGGATTGCCTGAATAGCGGGCTTTGATTCGTTAATGGCATGATCTGTCATGTTCATCACCCTCTCACCGTCCCCGTGAAGAGGTTTGAACCTTTCCGGTTGTAGAGCAGGTCCTCTCGCCTCTTCCCCGTTTCGCGCATGATGAGCTCGGTGATCCGGGTGTTGCAGTAGCCGCTCTGGCATCGACCCATCATGGCGCGGCAGCGGTACTTGACGCCTGTCACTGTGTGGACGCCCAACGGGTTGCGGATCGCCGCCAGCACTTCTGCCTTGGTAACGTTCTCGCAGCGACAGACGATCTCGCCGTAGTCAGGATCCTTGCGGATCAGTTCAGCCTGTTCCTCGGGCGTCTTCTCGCGGAAGGACTCTACCCGCTTACGCACGGGGTCGAAATGGGCTTTGGCCTGCAGGGTCTCGACCTCTTGCATAAGGCGGATGACCTCGGCGGCAATCGGCATCGCGGATGTAAGCCCTGGCGACTCGATGCCGACCAGGTTTACCGCGTATGGCGCGGACTCGCGGCGCTCGATCACGAAGTCGCGGAAGCCGCCTTCGGACGCCGGCGCCAGTTTCGGGCGGATGCCGGAGAAGTTGCGGATGAAGTACTCGCGCTTAAGGTACGGGAAGATCTTGGAGCCGTCGGCTATGAGGAGGTCCATGATCTTCTGGGTCGCCGAGTAGTCGTCGTCCCGGTCGATGTACTCGGTGCTGGGCCCCACCATGACGTTGCCGTCGATGGTCGGCGTGAGGTGGATGCCCAGGCCTCCCTCCTTCGGATTGGGTACCGGGTAGGCGGGCAGAGGCAACATCGGACCGACCTTCTTGTCCAGGAGGAAGTACTCGCCGCGGCAAGGGTAGATCGTGTAGTCGTCGATGCCAAGCATTGATGAGATCTTGGCTGACCCCAGGCCAGCGCAGTTCACGATCCAACGGGTGTGGAACACGCCGGACGAAGTGGTGACAGTATAGTTGGAGCGCTGGGGCATAGAGGCGGAGTCTCCGCTCGTATCGTTCCGGCCTGAGTAGCCGCTCTGCCCTGAGTGATCAGCCAAGCTTGAGCCGGCCGCGCCATATTCCGGCGTTATCGCCGTTACCTCATGGTCGAAGAAGAATTGGACGCCGTTGTGGGCCGCGTTCTCGGCCAGGCCGATTGTGTACTGGAAAGGATCGAGGATTGCGGTGGAGGGCGACCACATCGCGAACTCGCCGCGGACGTAGGGCGCCATCTCCCGGATGCGGTCTTTGCCCACTATCTCCAGGCCGGGGACGCCGTTGGTATCCCCAACCTCCTTCATCTTCAGGAGCTTGTCCCTGTCTTCCTCGGTAAACCCTACGACAAGCTTGCCGGTGCGCTTAAACGGGATGTCCAGTTCCTCGGCCACCTTGTCGAATCCGCGGTTACCTTCCACGCAGAAGCGGGCCATCTTCGATCCTGGCTTGTTGTTGAAGCCGGCGTGCAAGACCCCAGAGTTGCGGCCGCTGGTCTCACAGACGACATCGAGTTCCTTCTCCAGGACCCCGACCTTCAGGCGGTACCGCGAGAGTTCCCGGGCCACTGCGCTTCCGACGACGCCGGCGCCGATGATTAGCACGTCATAGAGTTCAGTCATTGGCAGTGTGCACCCCTTTAGAAGACACAGTTAGACACTACGCGGCACATCTCCTGGGACGGGGTCGTCGATACTGCGGGAGACACGACGCTTCAAAGTAGAGACTTTGCTGTTGTCGCGCCGAACGGGGTACTCGATAGAACGGCTTCAACGCTAGCGAGCTTGCAGTCTACTTCTTCAGTTCTGCCAGGCGGTTCCTGTGGCGTAGGGCACTCCGGTCTGCAGTCACATGGTCCATACTCGACAGGAGTACTTGGTGGTTCTCCCCTTGATTTCAAACACATGTTCGTGCTATTCTGTGTCCGGGAGCAATCTATGACTGTTCGCCAATCGACCCCAACAGGATTATGTCCAGGCAGCAAGTATAAATGAGTGGGGTGATCGAGTGGGAGTCGTTGAGCAGAAGACGCTTGGAGCGTTTTACACGGACGCGTCTGTCGCCGATTTTCTGGTCAACTGGGCGATCAGAAGCGGTAACGACACGGTACTCGATCCGGCATTCGGCGGAGGTGTGTTTCTCAGATCCGCAGCCAGGCGGATCAGCTCCCTTGGCGGCAACTCGAGTTCTCAGGTTTTTGGAGTGGAAATCGACAAGGAAGTCCACACCCGAACCCGTCGTGAACTAGAACAGGCCTTCCGAATCAACGCCTCTAACCTGGTTCAGTCCGACTTCTTCGATCTATCTCCAGATGGATCTGAGGGTGTAACGGCCATAGTCGGAAATCCCCCCTTCATAAGATACCAGCGATTCTCATCGATAGGGGGTCAGAAGGCCCTCGCTGTCGCCAGAGCGCACGGCGCGTCATTATCAGCGCTTTCCAGCTCCTGGGCTCCCTTCTTGATCCACGCTACTGCTTTCGTGAAATCGGGTGGTCGGCTGGCTATGGTGGTTCCGGCCGAGATCGGGCATGCGGCATACGCGCGGCCGATTGTGTCACATCTAGCCGAGCACTTCGCAAGCGTGACACTCATCACGTTCAGTACCCGTCTGTTTCCGCATCTAAACGAGGATACCCACCTTCTGCTCGCTGACGAGAAAGGCTTCGGACCATCAACGGGTCTCAAGTGGGCTCACCTCGAAGGGCCAGAGGATCTTGCGAGATTGACAGCTAGTGGGCTTTCCACACCCATGGAAACGAGACTTCTCGGTTTGGACCCCAAATCCACTCGGGCCTTCAGTCTGGCTGAGGCATCCCTTCCAGGCAGCGTGAGGGACCTATTCCAAGAGCTTAGGTCTTCTGGTGCTCTGGTACGGCTCGGGCAACTGGCGGACGTCGGCATTGGTTACGTTACGGGAGGAAATGAGTATTTCCACTTGAATCTCGGCGAACTGAAGGAGTATCAGGTTCCAGACTCTCTCATTCGCCGGGCAGTTCGCAGGGGTCGAGACCTACGGGGAGTCAGGTACACTGAGGCCGATTGGCTGGAGTCTGCTCTGAGAGGTGAGAAGGTTCACCTGCTGCTGATACCGCCTAACGTCATCTTGGGCGGTGGAGTTAGCCAGTACCTGCAAAAAGGCATAATTGACGGGGTATCTCAAGCCTATAAGTGCCGAACGAGGACTCCGTGGTACTCGATCCCCTACGTTCATTGCGCGGATGCGCTTCTGACGTATATGTCAGGTGCCTACCCTAAGCTGGTCTGCAATGAAGCGCGCGTTGTTGCGCCCAATACACTTCACGTCATTAGGCTGCTCCCGGGCTTTGATGTGTCCGCAAGAGCATTGGCTGTCCTGTGGCAATCGTCCCTAACACGACTGAGTGCTGAGCTGGAAGGACACAGTCTGGGTGGCGGGCTACTCAAGCTTGAGCCAACCGAGGCCGAACGGGTGCTGCTTCCCTTCTCGACTGAACTGGTCCGAACCGCTGAATCTATCGCGGAGGAAGTCGACCGTCTCTCTCGGTCTGACAGAGTGGAGATTGCGACCGAACTTGTCGATAGGGAATTGCTAGTAAGCGGCCTCGCACTTTCGAGATCTGAAGTTCTTGAGATCAAGCAAGCAGCCGAAATGCTTTGGCAACGTCGTCAAAAGGGGAGTTGACGCCAGTGAGTCTGGATGACGCGGTTCGCAGAGCTGGGCTGAAGCCCAGCAATGAATCCTCCCAGGCGACCAAGAAACGGTATTCCGAGGTTCTGTCCAGGAATTTGTCATATGAGCTCGCGGCCGGACTCCAACGTGTAGGGTTTGTTGGCTGCCATCCGGCCCGAGGCGAGAAGGGCGAACGGGAATTCCAGGGAGGCCTAGGTCCAAAGCGGGTTGACGTTGCGTTTTCCGATGAGAAACATGGGCTCAAGATGGCGGTCTCGATCAAGACTGTCTGCTTTGAACCCTTTGGAAAGAATCTCAAGAATCGTTTTGCGGATCTTTGCACGGAGGCCATCACACTACACCTCCGCTTCCCCTACTCGGTCGTGTGTGCACTGTTCGCGTTCCCGGTTGATGCTTCGCATGATGCAGCTAGCGCAAGAACGATGTCTACCTTCGACCGAGCACGGAAATTGTTCTCGACAATTGCCGGTCGATCAGAATACACGGATCCTGGCGAGAAGTTCGAGAATGTCACCCTGATGCTCTTTGTACCCGGCGACGAGCCTTCAGTTAGGCTGGTAGACAGCGAGTCCGGTCGTTCTCTTACAGAAGCGGAATACCTGGAGACGCTCAAGAGCCTGTATAACCGGCGGAACCCCCATGCACTAATCGGAGACAAAGAATAGACTTCTGTACGTGCATGGTATCTCCGACACCTCTGCCCGCCACACCCGCCTGTCCATCGCTCGCTCATGTCCTCTACCCATGTGCCGCCCCTGACTGGATCACCTTCGTCTGCGGAGAAGGCGGTGAACTGGATATCGAGGAGCGACCACATGCAGATACTCGCCGCATTAGCCGCTGTATCTGCATGTAGTCCTCAACTCTATGTGCGGTCGACCGACCCGTCATGCGCAACGGGTCGGTCTTTTCGCAAACCGCTAGGCCTTTTTCCTCACAGGAACAATGACTTCCGTGACGAGTTTCTCCGGCGGTGTGTTGGCGGGATCGTTCATGTATACATCCCTCATGGGCACGATTGCCTCATATCCGTTATCGTTTGCCCACCCGTACACTGCCATGTACGCGTTGGCAAGCCCGTCATAGGGGCCGACATGGACGGTCGTCACCGCGAGCGTAGCCGGGATGGTCCGGGTCGCCATCGCCGGATCGTTTACCGGAAAGGCAACCTCGACATCGGCTTTGTCTGGGTTGAACTCCTCGTCGTAATACAGCACAGTCGGCGGGCCCGCAGGTATGCCTCCCGCACTCACGATTTCCCCCGCGGCTTCCCCCATCGTGTCCACTACAGATTGGGGGAAACCGCTCACTGTCCTACGGATCGACCAAACGGTCATCGCCGACACTTCCCGCGCGACGACCTCATAGCTCCTTCCTTCTTCCATTCGCGCATCCTCCATTCGAGCATCTGTCATCACGCGTTGCCACCAAGACAGCCTAGCAATCCTGCCGTTCAACTCGTTAATCTGCGCGAGCAGATTCGCCCGGCGCTTCCAGGACGGGCCCGGGAGGTTCTCCCCTCGACAACACACCCAGCAGGTCGCGGATCCGTTCGAGTGGCATGCCCGTGTCTCGCGCCATGCGGATCAAACGGACCAGTTCGACTTGCTCGTCCGAGTAGTAGCGATACTGGGTGAACCTATCGACTCTGGCAGGCTTCAGCAACCCGGTCTCCTCGTAATGGCGAAGGGCCTTCGTTGTTACCTGACAGATCCTCGAGAGCTGACCTATGGTGTACATCGCGCTTCCTCCCTATGCCGGCCGGCACAATACCACCGTAAACCTTGCCCCAAGGGCAAGGTCAAGCAATTCACCGTGCAACTGAATGCGGCATCTGACCTTCATGCACTCGCTCCGGAGAGCACTTCTGCCACCTCAAGGCATGTCCTCTAGCATGCATCTCGTCGGTCATGCCATGATTGACCCGCGCTATGGGTCAGATATATGCTTCATATAGGTGATGCACATCATGAGGCGCAGATCCGAAGATGGCGAGCGACTCAAATCTGTAACCGTCCGGCTTCCAGAGAAGGACCATCTCATAATCCGTGACTACGCAGAAAGTCTCGATCTTTCACTGAATGCAGTGATCTCCGAGGCTGTGGCTGAGTATGCCACGAAGATCAGTAGGCGCGAAGCCCTCGAACGGATCCGCTTGCTCCAGGAGAGCCAACGAAGAAGGCGGGCCCCTGTCAACGACTCAGTAGAACTCCTGCGGGAGACGCGGTCTGCTCGGAGTGGATCACAAGGGGAGATGAAGGAGTGACAGCCTGCCTCGACGCAAGCGTTGTACTGAAGCTCCTCGTCTACGAGTCGGGAACCGATAGGGCGCTTGAGTGGCTGACCTCACGCGAGGGCGAGGAGTTGGTGGCCCCCTCCTTGTTGCTCGCGGAAGTAGCGTCGGTGCTTCAGAGGAGGGTCCAGACAGGCGAACTAACACCCACCGAAAGGGCAGATGCTATGGACGCCCTCGAGTCACTGGAGGTGCGCGTCGTTTGGGACTTCGACCTGATTCGGCGGGCTGCAGCATTGGCTGATGAACTCGACCAAGCAACTGTCTACGACACTATCTACCTCGCTGTCGCTGAGAGAGAGCAGTGTGCACTGCTAACCGCAGACCACAAGTTCGCCAAAGCCGCAGCCACAAAGTATCCGCTGGTGCGACTTCTATGAGACCCGGTTGAGTCTCGGCATTCCCGACCTGTTTGGCAAGTCAAATACTTGTATTCTGAGGCGGATCGACCTGATCAGAGGCCCCTGCGTACTCCTCAACTCTGGTTTCGCCCGTCTTGAAGTCTATCTTCCAGCCTTCATATGAGTAGCCCTCGGGAATGCGGATGTAGCAGCCGATCGTGTCATCGCGTCGGCGGCGGACGATATCGGACACGTTCCTGTTGCCGACATTGCCCTCGGCTACCAGGAGCTCGTCCGGCCCGCAGGCGAGCACAATCCCCATGTGGTCATAGCCGGTGCTGCCGGGCGCCTTGTTCTCCGCCGGGATAATGTCCTCGTATATGACGATGTCGCCGCGTTGGGGTGTAAACCCGTCTTTCGCATAGCGGCAGAATCCGTTCGCCGTACCCCACTGGTGCCACCCTTTGACGCCGCCGAACCTGCCGGGTGTTGACTTTGCGGTATGGCCGGCGTGGATCGGAAGCAAGAGCCCGGCCTCCAGGCAGCAATGGTAGACAAACGCCGCGCACCAGCCGTTCCTGAACTCATCGGGGGCTTTGTCCTCAGGGAAGTAGCGGACTATCTTCATGTAATCGAGGTCGCGCTTGTGCCCGACAACTCTCTTCCTGGCAAGAGCTCCGCCGACATCCGCCAAGCGGGTTGAGTTGAAGCCAGTTGCAGCGGGCTTTTCTTCCTCAAGTATGGTGATAGCCGGCACTGGTAGTTCGAGCTCTTTGAGGGTGTGCAGCAGTCTCTGTCCACGAATCCACTCGTAGACGGTATCGAAAGGCAGGTGCTGG
>CAZRRG010000086.1:0-9339 GCA_964602455.1 uncultured Eubacteriales bacterium
TCTAGGTAGGAAGCCAACTCACTCTCCACGAAACGCCACTCTCTTCCGACCTTCGTGGCCGGGATGCATCCTTTCCTCGCGTGCTCAAGCAACGTATAGACTGACACACGCAACATGTCGGCGGCTTCTTGAGGCGTCAGGAGTCGTTCCACGTAGATCACCTTCCAGAAAAACCCTACCACGTTCCAAGATGATTAGCAATATACTGCCACGTATTACTTGGCTGTATGTTGCTCTAGGTTATGGCTACGTGGCTCTCGATTGGGTGATGCGGGTTCTAGTGGAGCACACTGATAGGGCCACAGGCTGATGCAGGTTGCGGGATCACCTGAGACAGATGAGGCGGATCCGGTCCTCCGCATCGCCTTCAGACCCCAATGATCATGTGGTGACCGCCTGGATTTGCCCGGGTCATGGGATGACTAATAGGAATCGACCAACTAGTCACCTGTTGACTATCATGTCGAAAAGTGTGGTCACGCTGTGAGCATGTCCCGGAAATGCGGCGCCAATGGTCACCGCCTGACCACACTTTTCGACAAAGTAGCCATCTGATGACATATAAGTGGCCAGCTAATATTCCTCCGGTGACCCTTCGAAATCTGACTGGTCACGCGGCGACCAATACCTCGACCGCACTCGCCGTTTGGCTCATGATTGGATGATGGCGATGATCACATAGCGGTGGCATCATCGCCATGAGATGATTACGTTGGGATGCCCGTGACGAGACAGCCGCACCCTACTCCTTTTGCTTGTTAAGGTACTCCCTGGCCTCACGCAGCAGTTCCGGCTTCGACACCAGGTCATACGCCGTGAGGCACAGCACCTTGGTTGCCTTGAGCGCAGCGTCGATACCCGAAGGGGTTACGGTCGCATCAGCCATCTCGCGGGAGTGGCCCCTTGCGTCGGACATCTTGTAACCTATCTGGATGCACGGGGTTACCCATGTCACGTTGCCGACGTCGGTGACTCCCCCTCCTGCTCCGGGAATGGGTGGCGGGAGTTCCTCGCCGATAAGCTCGAAGTTGGCCCTGCACAGGTCCTGAAGGATGGGATGGTCCAAGGTGTCGCGGAAGAGCTGCTCGTGATGCCTGAACTCCACCGATGCGCCGTACATCGCCGCGGCGCCCTCGGCGCACCTCTTCACCTTGGGGATGATTGTGTTCTCGAGGTACTTCCAATCAGTTGAGCGCAAAGTGAACTTCAACTGCGCGAAGTCGGGGATGACGTTCTGCGCCCCACCGCCGTGGCTTATGATCCCCGCTATCCGGACGGCATCGTTCAGCTGGTGCCTGAGGTTCCTGATGGCGGTGTACGCTGCAACGCAGGCGTCCAGCGCGTTTATTCCTCCCTGGGGATTGCCTCCCGCGTGAGCGGAGCGGCCTCTGAAGGTGATCTCAAGGGGGTGGGATGCCCAGTACACGCCACCGCCAACCGAGTTCCGCTGGCCGGGATGGGCGATTAGAGCAGCATCCACATCGTCAAAGACGCCGGCGTCGGCCATAGTCACCTTTCCGCCGATTGTCTCCTCAGCAGGGGTTCCCAGCACGATCCACGGCTTATCAGGCATCACCCTGCTCATAGCGATGCCGCAGGCCACCGCGGTCGCGCCCATCAAGTTGTGGCCGCACCCGTGGCCGATCTCAGGAAGCGCGTCATACTCGCCCATGAACGCGATGACCGGGCGGCCCTCGCCGTGGCGAGCACGGAACGCGGTAGGCAGACCCCCTGTACCGGTCTCGATGGAGAAACCGGCATCTTTAAGGACACCGGTCAGTTTCTGCAACGCGAAGAACTCTTGGAGTCCTAGTTCCGGCTTCTCGTACAGAGCAACCGCGATATCCTGAACCACTGGCCTCAGTGAGTCGACAGCTTCGACTATCCGCTGTTTCGTGGCGTCCACAATTGACCCTCCGTTCGATAGCGCCTGCAAAGGACACCTCCAAGGGCTTCTCCGCAAGCGCCAATGCTCTTACAGACGACTTCGCCATCATCTCCTATTCCTCCTTGATGAGTAGGCGAAGAGAAGCACATTCGCGGCACGAACCGGGAGCGTTGGATACCGCGGAAAGACCTTCAGTCGGCATGCGAACCATGGCATGCGAACCATGGCACTGGGACCATTATGCAGACCAGCTTCCATCCAACAATTCATCCATTGCCACGCAATTATCCAGATGGTATACTCCTAGGAATAACTAAGCCAATGGAGGGACTGCCGCGTGAAGAAGGAGGACAAGTTCCTAGAGGTAGGACTATCTTTCGACGATGTTCTCCTGGTCCCCGATTACTCGGAGGTACTTCCCAGAGAAGCAGATGTATCGACCAGATTAGGCGGCAGTGTGAAGTTAGGGATTCCCTTTATCTCGGCGGCGATGGATACCGTCACCGAGGCGCGGATGGCCATCGCCATCGCGCGCGAAGGCGGGCTGGGCATCATCCACCGGAACATGCCGGTCGAGCAGCAGGCCCAGGAAGTCGACAGAGTCAAGCGTTCAGAGCACGGTATCATCTCCGACCCCATCTACCTCTCCCCCGACAAGACAGTTAACGATGCGCTCGCGGTAATGGCCCGGTACCACATCTCAGGCGTCCCCATAATCGAGGGCGCGCGCCTCGTGGGCATCATCACCAACCGCGACATCAGGTTTGAAGAGGATCACACCAAGCCCATCAGCGAGGTCATGACCAAGGAAGGGCTCATCACGGCGCCGGTCGGGACCTCTCTGGAGGAAGCCAAGCGCATCATGGGGACCCACAAGATCGAGAAGCTTCCTCTGGTGGACAAGGACAACCACCTAAAGGGTCTTATCACCCTGAAAGACATCGAGAAGACCAGGATGTACCCTCGGGCCGCTAAGGACTCCCGCGGTCGGCTCCTCGCTGGCGCGTGTGTCGGCGCCGGAGGCTTTGAGAGGGCTAAAGCCCTGGTGGATGCGGGTGTCGACGTGTTGGTCGTTGACAGCGCCCACGGTCATTCCAAGGGAGTGCTGGATACCGTCGAGGCTCTAAAGGAGAAGTTCCCGGACAAGGTCATAATCGCGGGCAATGTCGGTACCGCTGAAGGAGCAAGGGCCCTAATCAAGAGAGGCGCCGACTGCGTGAAGGTCGGCGTGGGCCCCGGGTCCATCTGCACTACGAGAGTGGTCTCCGGAGCGGGTGTCCCCCAGATTACAGCGATTTTCAACGCCGCCATGGCGGCCAAGGAGTATGGCGTCCCCGTCATAGCCGACGGCGGCATCAAGTACTCGGGCGATGTAACCAAAGCGCTTGCCGCTGGAGCCGATGCTGTCATGCTGGGCGGGCTGTTCGCGGGGACCGACGAGTCTCCGGGCGAGATGGAGATCTGGCAGGGCCGCAGCTTCAAGGTATACCGCGGCATGGGGTCCATGGCAGCCATGAAGGAAGGCTCGGCGGACCGCTACTTCCAGGAAGCCACGTCCAAACTGGTGCCGGAAGGTATCGAGGGCCGGGTACCTTACAAGGGCCCTGTGGCGGAAACCATATTCCAGCTGGTGGGCGGCCTAAAGTCGGGCATGGGGTACTGCGGTTGCGCCAACCTGAAGGAACTCCACGAAAAGGCCAAGCTAATCCGCATCACCGATTCGGGCCTCAGGGAGAGCCACCCCCACGACGTCTACATCACCAAAGAAGCGCCTAACTACACGCCGTACTCCCGGTAGTCGGTACCTGGAGAGGCGTTTAGCGATACCTAGCGGAGAAAAGCCCTTCCGAACGGAGGGGCTTTCCATCTTCTGCGGACTCATCTTCACGCCTACCTGCAGGGATCGTCCCTGTCTTCCCCGCAGAAGCAGCAGATCAGCGTCACTATGATAAGAATGAGGATCAAGACGACGAACGCCACGGTCCACCAGAACACGAACGCCGGCGGCAACACGCAGCCGTTTCCTTCGCCCGCCATGGAATCACCACCTTTGCCGCTGCCACAGTCTACGTAATACCCACGTAGTGTGACACAGGCAAACAGGCCAACAACGTGTGGGGCGATAGTTCAGACGAGTCCGTGCTGCCTAGCGGTGTCCGGGTACGCCCCAAGCAAAAGGAATCCCTCGGCGGGATTCCCTTTTGTTCTTCGCCCCAACGAAGGCGGAACACCTATTCGACCGGACGGCAAGGCTCCCTGCGGCACGGATCCTTGCAACACCTATCCTTCTTGCAGAATGGGCAAGTCAAGGGCAGAAAATCGATGGCCGGAACAACCAGTCCCGCGGTCAAGCCGTTCACCGCTCCACTGTGGACGTTGGCAAAGGCGCGGATCGACGACTTCTGAGGATCCGGGCAGCACACCACCTCGAAGATTCCATCTTCGGGAGCGCAAAGGACAGCGGCCTCGGCGCAACAGCGTCCAACGCACCTGAGACGCTTACAGTCGATCTCTCTGGGCGGGCAGCACTGGATGTCAAACAGCTTGACCTCGACGTCGATCGGGCACCTATCCAGGTTTTGCACGCAGACTGTCACGGCATTGTTGCCTTGGGGAAGCAAGAGCGGGCCGCTGGTGATTGGTCCTTTGTTCTTGGCGAGACTCTTCAGCGCCTCCTCAATGCCCCTCACTTCGTCCTTGATCTCGGCGAGACCGAACTTCGGGCTTTCCAGCAGGTCCTGTATATCTTCCAACGCCTCCAGGACACTATTTCTACACCCGATTTTGAGCACTACGTTCCACCTCCTTTCACTGTGCTGTCCATCCTATGTGAAGGAGGTGGATTATGTTAACGTGGGTTGACCCGCCCCAATCTACTGAGCAGGAGCTCCCTGCCTTACTTCACCCAGTCGATCTCGGCCTTGTATGTCTCCTTGTTCATCCCGAAGAACCAATAGGTGTACTTCCCTGACTCGCTGTCGACTCTGAAGTGAAGGAGGTTCGAGTCAGTGAGTTGCGGCATCCTGGGGTTCACCGGAGTCGTCTTCTCACCGTTGTACGACACCACTATGCTCCGCACATTGTTGGCGTTGATGTTGACGGGGTTCCCCTCTACCTGAAGCTCATACTTCTGCACTCCGCCAGACGGCGTTCCGACCTTGACCAGGGCAGCCTCAATCGGCGCCTCCAGGCACGCCTGCGCTACCTCGCCTTCGTCGTGGCGGACGACGTACATCACCTTCTTGGTCCACGCTTTGAAGAACTGGTCCGCCGGGTAGAGGCGGCGTACTTCGTCAAGCTGTCTGGCCGCGGGGTCGTTCACGATCACGTACTCCCTGCCGTCCTTCCAGGTGAAGCCCCGGATGAGCACGAGATGGCCGCTGGTCGAGTTGATGGGCACTCCCTCAACTTCAGGTTCCGAGGATGACGTGACACCCGGCTTCCGGTACCGCACGCTCACGATCACCGGGTTGCCGTCGTAGATCTCCCTCTTCACCGCGTACCAGGGATCGACTCCCTCGCCAGGCGTCCCGTACTCCACGTATGCGGTGAGGCCGTGCGCCGACGCATACGCCGTGTTGAAGGGCCAGTTGCCGAACAGGTCGCCCTCGTAGTCGTTCACGCCCCAAGCTGCTTCTTCAGGCGACACATCCACGCCGTAGTATCCGAGGGCCATGGCGATGCTGGTGGGACTGCATATGGAACCAGAGATAGCGGACTGGCGCAGGTACTGGGAGTAGGTGGGCACATCCAGGTCCTTATCCAGTTTGGTGAGGTCTGGTTCACCGGGAGCCACAGTCTTGGCGATGGCCTGGCCCTTGAGGGAGTTGCGGATAGTCCCGGCGACCAAGTACACCTTGGGCGCGGCGCCTTCCGAGCCATGCAGCGTGAGCCTGAACTGGAAGCGGTCCGCGGTCTCCCCGGCTTTGCCCTTCACGTAGAGTTCGTCAATGTCCACCTTGGCCAGGTCGTCTTCGGCCTTGCCGGCGTGAGCCGATCCGGGCAGCATCGTCGTGCCGTCGGGGCCGGTGAATGCGGAAGCGCTCCAGTATCCCCAGGACAGCCACTTGGACCACTGCCTATTGCCGTCGGCACCCGCGTGAACCCGGCCCTCAATCTCAATGTAAGTGCCCTTTGGGGTGTCGGCGTTCCACGACAGGATAAGGTATTCGAAAGGTTTGGTCTCGATCTCGGGCGATGTATAGGTGCCATTGCTGTTACCGGTCTTCAGAGCAACGGCGCCATTGTTGACGGGAACAACTTCAGTACCCTCGTGGCTACCCTTCGAGAAGTCGTCGACGGTGGTGAAGATGATCAGATTGTCGGGAGCGCTCACCACTACAGGCGGTGACGATGCCGCGGGTTGCTGGCCGGCCGGCACAGTGGACGACGGGCCGCCAGCGGTGCTTCCTCCGGAACAGGCAGGAACCAGGACAAGGAGCGGTAAGAGACCGAGCGCAGCCACGCGCCTTAAATATGATTTCACCTGCTCAGCACTCCTTTCGATCTCGAGACGACTGCGCGTCTTCGCTCATGGGGCGAAGCACATAGGGACAATACTTGGACAGCCGGATGGGTTCCTGCCCGTTATATGATATGAGGAAGGTCGGTGTGTACCGGTATATCGTACACGTGTTGGCAAATCCAGCGTATTAGGATCTGTGAGGAACACGAGAACCAGATAGTCGTGCTAGCCGCGCAGAAGGGGGAGTCACCTTTGAGAAGACAGACCAGGATAACCAGCGTAAAGCCCGGCCGGGGGCCGTCATTCATGGGCGGCATCGGGTCTGTGATCATGGTTCTGTTCGGGCTCTTCTGGACAGCGATGGCCTTTCAGATAACAAGGGGCGCCCCGTTCGGGATCGGCGCTGTGTTCCCCCTGTTTGGCATCCTCTTCGTTATCATGGGGATAGTCAGTGCGGCCTACAACTTCCGGAACGCTACCACAGACAAGCGCTACTCTCTTATGGATATCACCGATTCGGAGACCGAGCCGGATCCGTTGAACGAGCGCTTCGGTCGAGGCGCGGTCGTAAGCCTTCCGGATGATGATCGCCAGGACGCTCAGCAGATTGCTGGGCTCGGCAACGGTGAGGCCAAGGATCAGCCCTACCGGTTCTGTCCCTATTGCGGAAAAGAGCTGGACTTAAGGTTCCGGTTCTGCCCGTCTTGCGGAAAGGAAATACCTGAGTAACTCAGCCCTCAAGGATACCCTGGCCATACTGGCGTCAGTGTCAACCGCTCCCGCGCCCAGGCGCTCCGGGGTGGCGCCTACTCACCGGTCTATTTTCCGCTGGCCTTCATGAAACGCCATTCTAATCGCCCAATGAATATTCCATGGGGGCTTGCGAACACCTTCAACGGTGGACACATTAGGCGCCTGAGACGATACTAGACGCAAGAGCCGGTGCACCAGCAGACGAGCCCGGGAATAGTCCGGTTTACCGTGCATAGGGTGCAATCAGCGGTACAGAAGGCTCAGTCAGCCGTGCAGAGGGGATACGTAACATGCTTCAGAGCGACATAAAGGGCTTTGCTCTCTTGGTCGGTTATTACGCCGTCGCGGTTGCCGTTATTCCCTTGGCGGCCAAGGCCTACTTCAACGCCCCATTTGAGGTGGTGCGCAAGATGCACCACATAGGGTACACGATGTCCATCTTCCCTCTCGTGAGGCTGTTCAGCACCTGGTACGCGGCTGTCCTGGCCACGGCTGGCCTCTCCCTCATCTTCTACCCCATCCTCATGTGGGTGGAGCGGCTCCCGTTCTACAAACGCGTCTTTGTGGAGAGAGAACCGGGCGACTTCAGGAGACAGCTGCTGATTGCGCAGGCGTCTCTGGCGGTCATGATCACTGTGTTCTGGGGCCTTCTAGGCGAGAAGTGGCAGTTCGTGGCCGTGGTAGGCGCCGTTGCCTGGGGATTCGGCGACGCTGCCGCAGCCCTGTTCGGAAAGGCCTTTGGCAAGCACCACGTGCGCAATAAGTACATTGAGCGCTCCAAGACGGTCGAGGGCACGTTGTCAATGGTCGCTGTCACCCTGGTTGCCGTGTTCTTCACGCTACTGGTGTACGCGGGCCAGTCCTGGAAGGTGAGCTTGGTGGTTTCGGCGGTCGTCGCGCCCTTCTGCTCCGTGGTCGAACTCTTCTCCAGGCGGGGAATGGATACGCTATGGGTTCCGCTTTCGGCGTCGTTCCCGGCGTTCGCCCTCCTGCACCTCTTCTCAGTCCTTGGGCTCTTAGGGTAGGAAGATGGGGGGCCTATCCCAGGAACAAGCATCTAGCCGCGAAAAGACCCTCTTCTCGGCCTTTGCCCTGAGCCTGCCCGGGCCACTCGTCACGGGGTTCGCCGCCGCGTCAAGCCGTTCGGCGACGCAGCTTGCCGACTTCATACGTCGAGCCACTGAACTCCTGGCACTCGGCGTCTCGTGGTGGGTCTTCCGCAAGCTTAACCGTGACGCCACGCCCTCGGAGGACGAGCGCGCCCGGCTCGAACGCCTCGCGAATCGTTCCGTCGCGGCGGCAATGTGCTGCTCTGGGGTGGCCATGCTGATAGTCGCCGTGTCCCGCCTGGCCGTCGCCAGACCGAGCGGCAACGTGAGCCTGGGGCTGACAATCGCTGTGTTGGGGCTCATCACCAACGGGTGGTTCTGGCGGCGATACGCCGCAATGACTAGAGAGACGTTCAACGCTGTCATTGAGTCCCAAAGGAAGCTTTACCTCGCCAAGACGAGCGTGGACTTATGCGTGGTGGCAGCGCTCACGGCAGTCGCGGTCGCTCCCACCCACCCCGCCACCCGCTACATCGACGTAGCCGGGTCAGGGACCGTTGCCCTGTATCTCCTGTACAGCGGGTTGAGATCCGCCAAATCGGCGTCGTCAGACGATGTGACAAGCCGCCCAATGTGATGGCGCCTTCTCCTTGAGGACAGGTACCTCCTCAGAACAGATCTTCTTGGCGTAAGGGCACCTCACATGGAACCTGCAGCCGGAGGGCATGTTGACGGCGCCGGGCACCTCGCCCTTTAGGATTATGCGCTCCCTCTTCTGTCTCCCTGACAAGATGGGTATGGCCGAGAGCAACGCCTTAGTGTACGGATGGAGAGGGTTGGCAAAGAGCTCCTTCTTATTCGCCACAAAAACCGCAGTTCAAGCGGGCTTTTGTTTGAGACTAGTTATGCATCAGTGTTTATTCAGTGAACACTCAACCCGGGCATGGCCCAATTGCGGGACAATGAACCGGCGCAGTCCAATCAAACGGTCCCAGGGCTCTGTGCCGACAGTTCAAGAAAGACTAAGACCGCCTGCGAAGCGCGCGGCGGTCTTTATCACCGAACAACAGGCGTGTCCCCTACTCTGTGTACTTGACCCCGTCGGTGTACCTGTTAGCGGGATTCCACAGCATATAGGTCTCGATACCGTGTTCGAATACGGCCTCTATCTGGCCTCGGACTTC
>CAZRRG010000087.1:0-9134 GCA_964602455.1 uncultured Eubacteriales bacterium
GCCGCTCGGTCCGCATATGACCATGACTTCGCCGTCGGTCACCGAGAGATCTGCTCCGTCCAGCGCCGCGAAGGTCCCGAAGTGCTTGACTACGCCTTTTGCCTCAATCATCGCGTCCACCCCTAGTCGGTCGTAAAACGTTTCTCAAGCGCGCGGAACAGCCGCGACAGGCCGAAGGTCATCACGAAATACAGCGCAGCGGTGATTGTCCACATCTCGAACGACCGGAAGGTCACAACTATCGCGTTCCTGGTCTGCATCGTGAGATCGTTCACGGATATGGTCATGACCAGGGATGAATCCTTCACCAGGGAGATGAACTGTCCGGTCAGGGGCGGGATGATCCTCTTCATGGCCTGCGGGATGATAACCAGCCACATCGCCTGCAAGTAGGTCATACCGCTGGCGCTTGCGGCCTCCATCTGGCCCTTGGGGATTGACTGGATGCCCGCCCGGACTATCTCGGCCACGAATGCGCCGGCGAACATGCCCAGACCCGACACAGCAGCGACCATCGCCGAGATGTTCACGAACCCGCCGAACCCGAAGTAGATGAACATGAGGAGCACCAGAAGAGGTATGCCGCGCACGAACTCGATGTACGCCGTGGCCAGCGCGTTGGCCGACTTGTTCTTCGATATCCTCATGAACGCCAAGACGATGCCGATCGGGATAGCCAGGAGGATGGACAGCGCCGAGATCTTCAGCGTCGCCGCTACCCCCTGGAGGAGGAGCGGCATGAACTGCAATGCCGCTCCCCAATTCATCCGGTATCCTTTGATCATGGCCAATCCCCCAGGTTACTGCTTGATCACTTGTCTCAAGTCGAAGCGCCCTCGCCCCAACGCGCAACCATAGCTGGAGCGCTCCAACTGCGAACGCTAGTCGGAAGTAACGTCACCCAACCAGTCCATGTTGTCGAACCACTTGGCTACGGCGGCCTTGTACTCGGCCCCATCCACGTAGGACAAGAGGAACGAGTTAAGCCACTGGATCGTGGAGAAATCGTCCTTCTTCACAGCGATGCCGAGGTTCTCGTCAGACATGAGTTCCCACACGCCATAAAGGCTGTCAGGCTGCTGAGCGACGCAGACGCGGATGCCGGGCTCGTCGTACACGACGCCATCCACCTTGCCGGTTGTCGCCGCAAGGGCCGCGTCAGGAAGAGTGTCATACTCTTTGATCTCGGCATTCTTGAAGAGTTCTTTGGCTAGCAAGGCGCCGGTGGTTCCGATGGAGACGCCGACGCTCTTGCCCTTCACATCGAGTTCCTTCCAGGAAGTGATGCCCGGGTTGCTCTTGGTGACCATGAGCACCTGGCCGGTCACGTAGTAGGGATTGGAGAAACTGACCGATAGGGCCCTGGTGCCGCTCACGGTCATGCCGGCGATGATCATGTCGATCTTCCCGGTCTGGAGCGCCGGGATGAGGCCGTCGAATGCGAAGCGCTCGATCTTGAGTTTTACCCCTAGGGTGTCGGCAATCTTCTGCGCGACGTCGATGTCAAACCCGATGATATTGCCCTGCTTATCGGTCATCTCGAACGGGAAGTAACCTGGAGCGGTACCGACCACGAGTTCCTTCTTGGCGAGGACCGTCTCGATGGTGCTCCTCGCGGTGGGCTCCTGCGCGGTCTGCTGAGAATTCGAGGCGCAGCCCGCAAGCACGAGCGAGAGCGCCAGGATGGCTATCAAAATCGTCGCAAAGAGTGACTTCTTCACGTTTTACCCTCCTGTTCTCCTTAACAACTGATACCGTCCGGCTCTTAGCGACCGGCTCTCGGTTCCGAAATGGATCCTGGCCTATACGGGATCCCGCTTAATGAACGCTGTCATGCAGTGGATGGCGCCCCATCCCTTGATGATCTCCGACACGTCTACCTCGACCACCGACACTCCGGCATCTTCCAGAGCCGTCTTGCAGTTGGGGTTGCCCTTGGGCATCACGACCTTGCCTGGCTCAAGCGCAACGAAGTTGACCCCGAAAGTGCCCTTTACCTCGGCCACATCCTGCGCCTCAACGATCTTGAACCCCAGGTCCATTAGCGCCGCGCAGACGTCGTATGGTACCTGCCACGGGAAGAGGAAGACGGTCTTCTTGTCGGCGAAGTTCATGAGGCCGTCGAGGTGCGCGTGGCCGTAAGGGATCTGGAACTCGATGATGTTCTCCACGCCGATGTTCCGGAGTTCCGCCTTGACCTGGTCTGCGCCGGCCTTGTTGGCTCTGGCTCCGGTCCCGATCACGATGGAGCGCCTATCGACCCAGAGAGCGCAGGCGCACTCGAAGATCCCTTCCCCGTTGATGGTCTTGATGATGGGGACGCCCAGTTCAGCCAGTTTCTTGGCGACAAAGCGCTCTTCGCCCCTCCGGACCTCCATAGCGGGCCGGCCGATGATGGCCCCCTCTGGCGTCATGAGCACCAGGTCTCGCAGGAACAGCGAGTTCGGCCTGTCTTCTCGAGCCTCCTCGACATAATGGACCTTCACTCCGTGCTGCTTGTAGATATCCGCCAGGGCGTCCTGCTGCGCGCGAGCCTTATCCGGGTCCATGAGCTCCTTGAACCTGTACTTGGCTGCATCAGTCATCAGGTCGATTTCCTTGCCTGGCCGCCTGAGGAGCACCGCCCGGAGCTTCCCCACCTCGGAGTCGCAGTAACAGTCATACCAGTTCTCAGCCATGAGTTCCGCGAACGACCTGGTGTCGGGAAACCATCGCTCCCCCTGAACCTTAAGCACCATCCGTTTCCTCCTCTCTGTATGTATATGTATCGTCCTGTATAAGTACGCACGTCTTGAACCAGAAGTGTATGCACGAGGAGAGGTTGTGTCAACTACGTTTTTCAGGATCGGTCACGACGCCGCGACCTGCTCCTAAGGACGTTCCGTGAGGCGCATCGGAATCGTTATGTGTAACCTATGGGGCTCGCTTGCGATGTAGTCCTGTTCCTGGGTAGACTTGGAGTAACAACACAAGGAGGGGACCGTGCATGCCAGACTTTGCCCATCCGTTCAAGGCCAACGTAGAACGCAAGATGACGCGGGAAGAGCTGATCCAGGCGATCCGTCTCGACATCGCAGGTGAGCTGGAGGCCATCTACGTCTATGACGCGCACGTCATGGCAACCGACGATCCCGTAGCCAAGAAGGTCATCGCCGACATCCGCGATGAGGAGAAGACCCACGTAGGCGAGCTGTTTACGCTTCTCCGCAAGCTCGATCCCCGAGAGGCGGAGCTGTTCGAAGAGGGCGCTGAAGAGGTTAAGGAGCTCCTGGAGGAGCTAAAGAAGGAAGGAAAGTAGCGGTAATTGGAAGGGCCGGCGCGAAGCCGGCCCTTTCGTACGCACCTAGGCGGGCGAACCGGACCTCTCCTCCCGCTCAGTGGCCTTTATTTCATCGTAGAACGCTTTCCAGTCATCGTAGGTGGGGAACCTGAGCGCCTTGCCGCCTTCATGAGCCGCGAGGTACTGGCCGACCACCTTCTCGTACCAGTCCAGCTCCTTGGGGTTAAGGTAGAGCCCTGATGCCATTGACGGTCTGATCGGCCTCGTCTTCCCCGACCAGCCGCTGTGCCTTGGATCAACGCGATAGGTGATCCTGCGGTATCCGCATTTCGGGCACACGTAATCCCGTCTCACAATGGGTGATAGGTCGTGTCCATCCTTATCGAACCCACCGCTGTAGACATATGATTCTTGGACCTCTGTCAGCGCTGGCGAGAAGAAGCTCGAAGGGCAGTCGGGGCATTTCACAGCGAAGAAGTGGGGCCAGATGAACGCCACAACAGGCCAAAGGGCTGCGAAGATGTAGGACAGCCGTCGCAGGAAGATCGGAGCCAGCATTCCGGTCCACATCTTTGCCTGCTTACTCACGAAAGCGCCACTCTTGTCAAACTGGACCGTCGTCAGCCAGTAGCCTGTCTGGGTCTTGTAGCCGAGGTTCACCCTGTATCCGTCGGCGTCTTCCGTCAGCCATGCACTTAGCAGAGAACGTCCTCCGGCCTCGGATGTGCTGTCGATTGTCTGCTCCAGGTGTTGAGATGCCGCGATAACGCGACTGTCGGACAGGTCAAGTGGTTCATCCAGGCCCCCGGTTCCGGCCCACTCCACAAGAAATGAGGCTGCGAAGACGACGATCGCGAAGACCAGGACACCGATCTTTCTTGGCATTACCAGTCCCCCTCTGATCATATGTCGACGCAACTATAGGGTAGCCTCTCACTATCCTACCGGCAGTTGGGGAGCCTACACCAACGCTGCCCACAGCTGTGCAGCGCACGACTCTGTACCTACCATGGCGCTACTACTAGCAGCACGTATCCTTCGCGCCAGCCTTCAACGAACTTCATCCGTTTACCTTCTCAAGACTATTCCGACCACTTGTACAGACGATGAACGGTTAGTTGGGTTCCTTCCTTAGGCGTCTTGGCTTCCTCGAAGCCGCTAGAGCGGTGAGGCATCTCCCTCATGCGCCCGATGCCCGACACGCTACACGCGACACCCGATGCCCGACACCCGCATATTGCCACCGGTTATCCTCTCGCACGCCACGCCACCGTCTGTATCAGTCACGGCGCGCACCATAGAAGAGCGCATTGCTCACACAGAGACCCGTCAGAAAACCTGGGGTCACGGCACGACTAATGCACGAGTTCGAAATGATCAAGGGGTGACTAACGTGTCGAAAAGTGTGGTCATGCCGCAACTAATCAGCCCTGATTAGGCATGCGGTGACCCGACTTTTCGACATATGAGCCTTCCCGTGACTAATAGAAAGCCTGCTAATGGTTCCGCCGTGACCCACGGAATTCCGGATGGTCACCGCGGCACCCTTGTTTCCGGGACATGCTCCGCGGGTGACCGTTTCACTCCGGTTCCCCTCCGACCTAGCCCGTTTCGACTCAGAGCCGGCCCCTAATCGCGTGGTGTTGGCATGCGGTTGACGCCAGTCGCGTCGAGCCGATCGCGCGCCGACCCCTAATCGCGTTCCCTTCGGCTTCGCTCCCCTGCTGTGGGAGGGCTCTGTCGGGATCACTCCGCGAACCCGAAGGTCTGGCTGCCTTTCCCCCACTTCTCGCTTGCCCTGGCTATGGTACCGGCCAGCAAATTCATCCCAAGGTACGCTGGCTTGCCAATCTTGGGGGATAGCACGTACGAGCCTCGTTCCTCCTGGAGAACGAATCCCCCGTGCACCAGTTCCTTCAGGTGGTGATACAACTGCCCCCCGACCAGCCCAGTCTCCTCTGCCAGTTCGGCTGCCGTGCGGCTCCCGCGCGCCACGGCGCGCATGATCTTCAAGCGTCCTGGGTTGGTGAACGCTGACGCGAAAGCGACGATCTCATCGTCGGGCCTGAGCATCTTTCCGAGGTCCGTCTCCGACGACACCCCGACCATCGAGCTCCATTCTGTGTCTCCCCGCGACTCCAGGACCGCAAGCACCATCGTGTAGCCCGATTGGAGGGCATCGGGGGTGGCAACCGTCCTCCGGATGGCGTCCAGAAGTTCCGCTACTTCCTCCGGGGGCCCGTCGTCGCTCCTTCGGGGTTTCCCTCCCTGCGTCTTCCCTTCACCGGAATCCAAATCCAAGCCCACAATCATGCTCCGCAGCCGGTCCAACTCCGCTAGGATCTCCCGGGTCCTTCCGCCTGTCGCCGAGGTCCTCTCACCGGCCGTCTTGGGCTGCTCGACTGTCACGCTGGACACCTCCTGTTACCCTTCATTGGGGATTCCAGTTTTACAGCGCGCTGTACTTCCATTATCTAGTTGGGCTGATTGGGTGTCAATACCATGTGCCGGCTTCCTGGTGAGAAGGTGAGGGTGAAGGTAAGGGTGGGGTGGGGTGAAGGCGAGGTTGAGGGTGAGGGTTGGGTGGGGTGAGGCGAGGATGAAGCTGAGAGTGACGGTGAGAGTGAAGGTGAGAGTGAGGTAAGGGTGAGGTAGAGTGAAGGTGAGAGTGAAGCACAGCGGTGAGAGCAAGTTAAAAAGAGATGCATAAATGAAGGAACCTGCCCTATGGCAGGTTCCTACCTACTTACTCAGCTGTTCTTTGCACCGGTGTCGCGCGGGAGTTGCCTCGCTCGCGTGCCGGCACCTAGATGCCGCGCTATGCTGGCATCCGGATGCCCTGGCGTCCTTTCGCGCTGGTACCTGGCGCCTTAGCCCGTGGTAGCTTGCAGGCTAGGTGCCTCCATCCTACTGCTTGGTGATACTTCCCTCCCAGGTGGTCATCTTAACCACGGAGCCCTGACCAAACCACCTGCTTGTAACGGACTTAGTCTCGGTGTAGAAGGCCACGCCGTCCTTGCCGATGACATGGAGGTCGCCGAAGAAGGAATCCTTGTGGCCGCTGAACGGGAACACCGATATGGGCACAGGGATGCCTACATTCACGCCGACCATACCCCCGTGGGTACGGCGGACGAACTCTCGAGCATAGTAACCGCTCGATGTGAAGATGACCGAGCCGTTGGCGAACCGGTTGCTGTTCATGAGGGCGAGGCCTTCCTCGAAGTCCTTCACCCGCTTGATGCAGGTAACCGGGCCGAAGACCTCACAGTCGCCGATGGTCATGCCCGGCTTCACGTGGTCGAAGATGGTGGGACCGATGAAGAAGCCGTTCTCGTAACCCTCAACCTTGACGTCCCTGCCATCCAGCACGAGTTGGGCGCCCTCCTCGACGCCTTTGGCGATCCAGTCCAGGACGAACTTCTTGTGCTCGGCCGACACCACGGGACCCAGTTCAGTCGACGGATCGTATGCCGGGCCGACCTTGCGTTCCTTGGCCAGTTTGACCAGCAGGGACACAAACTCATCTGCCACCTCTTCCTGCACGCAGACGACGGGAAGGGCCATGCATCGCTGGCCGGCGCAGCCAAAGGTCGAGTTGATGACCGCCTTTGCGGCGTTCAGGAGGTCAGCATCCTTCAGAAGGAGCGCGTGGTTCTTGGCCTCGCATAGGGCCTGCACCCTCTTGCCGTGGGCTGCGGCAGTCCCATAGACATGCTTTCCGGTATTAGTCGAGCCCACAAACGACACGCCATTGACATCCGGATGAGTCAGGAGGATCTCCGCCTCGTTCCTGCTGCAGGTGATGAGGTTCACTACGCCCTTCGGCAACCCGGCCTCAATCAGCAGCTCTAGCATGCGGACCGCCGTTAGCGGAGTCATGCTCGCAGCCTTCAGGACGAAGGTGTTGCCTGTCGTGATGCACAGGGGGATCATCCACCCGAACGGGATCATTGCCGGGAAGTTGAAGGGCACGATGCCTGCGAACACGCCAACCGGCTCCCGGTACGTCACCGTGTCAAAGCCGTTGGACACGTTCATTAGGGAGTCTCCCTGCATAAGCACGGGAGTCGCGCAAGCGAGTTCAACAACCTCGATAGCCTTCAGCACGTCACCTTTGGCTTCGTCCAGGTTCTTTCCGAGTTCAGTTGAGACTAGCAGGGTCAGCTCATCAAGGTGCTCTTCCAGGAGGGCACGGAACCGGAACATGAGCTGCGCCCTCTGGGGAACCGGAGTGCTGCTCCAAGGCCCGAAAGCTGCTCTGGCGGCAGCTATGGCCTCCAGCACTTCCTCCTTGGTGCAGCACGGGGCCTCGGCGATAACCTCACCGGTGCTAGAGTTGGTTACCGGCATGTATCTCGTGGCCTTAGACTCTTTCCAAACCCCGTCTACGCAATAGCCAAGCCTTCTAACCTGCGACACTGTGCGGATCCCTCCCGTTGCGCTTCTCCCATATGCCATGACCGCGTCACAACCGGCCGTCTACCATCACACCGTTACCGTCTTCGCTGACCGGATTGTGGAGCGCTTCATACCTACTTGGCGGCAGCGATCTTCCTACCGAACTCCACGCACTTTGCCACCGCATCATCGTCCGGCGCCCACTGGACTTTGAGACCGGCATCCAACAGGGCAAATCCTGATTCTTCGAGGCTCTTGGAGATGATTCCAGCTGACTCTCCGCTCCAGCCGTAGCTGCCGAAAGCCGCCCCGCTCTTGCCCTTGAACTTCAGGGCTCGGACCATCTCTAGCAGGCCTGCGATGGAGTGCAGAATCCTGTTGTTGACCGTGGGCGAACCGACCACGACTGTCTTTGAGCGGAAGATCTCGGTGATGATATCGTTCTTGTCATCCTTGGCGGCGTTCATGATTTTGATCGTGACGTCGGGGTCCTCGGCGCTGATGCCTGCAGCAATGGCCTCCGCCATCTTCCTAGTCGAGTTCCACATGGTGTCGTAGACCACGGTGATCTGGTTCTCCTGATAGTTCGCCGCCCACTTCTGGTACTGCTCCACGATCCTCATGGGGTTGTCGCGCCAGATGATGCCGTGGCTCGGACAGATCACATTGATGGGCAGCGAGAGCCCCAACAGTTCCTGAATCTTCCTGCCGACCATCGGCGAGAAGGGAGCGAGGATGTTCGCATAGTATTTCAGCGCCTCATAGAACACCTCGTTCTGGTCGACCTTGTCGTTGTACAGAGACTCCGACGCGTAATGCTGGCCGAACGCGTCATTGGAGAACAGGATGTTCTCGCCTGTCATGTAGGTGAACATGGTATCGGGCCAGTGCAGCATAGGGGCTTCTACGAAGACCAGCTTGCTGTCGCCGATATCCAAGGTATCGCCGGTCTTCACGGTCACGAAGTTCCAGTCCTGGTGATACTGCCCCTTCAGCACCTTGACCCCGTTAGCGGTGCAGTAAATGGGAGTGTCAGGGATCTCCCGCATCAAGGCGGGAAGCGCGCCGCTGTGGTCGCTCTCGCTGTGGTTGGCGATAACGTAGTCGATCTTGTCCAGATCGACCTCCTTCTTCAGGCGGGCCACGAACTCCCGGTCATACGGTCCCCAGACGGTGTCGATGAGTACCGTCTTCTGGTCTCTCACCAGGTAGGAGTTATAGGATGACCCTTTCCAGGTGGAGAGCTCGTCGCCGTGGAAGCTCTTTAGTTCCCAGTCCACCTTTCCAACCCACGTGACTTTGCCGGTAATCTGCTTGCTCAAGAACCGCGCCTCCTTTGTTAGTTCACCGTGATAGTTATCCCAGGGCCACGTCCAGAACCATCATCAAAGCAAACCCGAGCATAGCCCCGATGGTTGCGATGTTGGAGTCTCCGGAGGACTGGGCTTCGGGG
>CAZRRG010000088.1:0-9005 GCA_964602455.1 uncultured Eubacteriales bacterium
CTCCCCAGGACCGCGAGGCAGAACGGGAGGTCAGGGAGGTAGACGATCCCGGCGTCCACCTGCACACGGACCAGGCCGCCGGTCTTGTTGGCCCGCCTTATCGACTCGGGGATCGCGCGAGCGAAGGGTCCGCTCTTGGGCAGCTCCATCAGCGTGAGAACGTCGGATGCAACCGGAGCGGGGATCCCGTCGGCGCGGTACAGTTTCTCCAGCAGGTCCACAAGCTCGCCTGGAGTGGCTACATTCTCGTCGCCGCGCTTGGCCGCCTCGGCATCCATCATCTTGCGGCGCAGCCGCACTCGGTGAAGGCCCAGGCCGTCAAGCAACTGGTTCACGTCATCCATTCCCGCAAAGTCGATGCAGAGATTGGTGGCGTGGTTATCGGACACACAGATCATGAGGCCCGCCAGGTCCCAAAGGCTGATCTCCACAGGGTGTCGCAAGAGGGATAGCACTCCTGATCCCCCCACTTTGCCCTCGGTGCCGATCAAGAGACGCTGTTCCCATGAGAGCTCGCCCCGGTGGACCCTGGTGGCCAAGCCCAGAAGGACCGCTATCTTAATGGTGCTTGCCGTTACGAACAGGATGTCTTCGTGAAAGCCGGCCCGCTTTCCGGAAGTGAGATCGAGGAGCGCGTATCCACATACGCCCGACGGCGTTTCTCCGGGCGTGCCTCCGGCCTTTTCACACAGAGCTTTGAGCTCGTTCTCCATGTTCCGCCACACGATGTCGCGTGAGGTTTCCTGCATGACGCTGACCTCCTTATGGGTGCTCATCACCCTACTCTTCACTATTGATGGGTCGCGATCCTCTACCACAAAAAGGCCTTTGCCAAGATCGGGATCCAATTGCGATGATATTGCGTAAGTGACTGTATGTAGGAAAACCGGAAAGGCGTTGGGGTATTGTCGTTCGGACCTAGGGCCCAAAGAAGACTGAAGCGTTTTTCACTGTGGCCGTTCGTGTTCGCGGCCATGCTTATCGCTTTGGCTGTGGTTGCCGCTCCGTCATTCATGTATGAGGAGAAGCCGCCCCAGTCGCGCCCGTATTTGGTCTACCGGGGCGCGAGGCAGTCCTATCCTGTTGTCGTCGAAGCCGGCGATGCCTACGTTCCCTTCACCTTCGTCAAGGACGTCATAGATCCCGATGCGTTCTCCGAGGACGGCATGGTCATAGTCACGACCAAGGACAAGGTTGTTAAGCTGAAGACGGACTCCCTCACCGCTTACGTAAACCAGCACCCTGTCGAGCTGCGGCTGCCAGTTATCCTGGAGGACGGCGAGCCCTACATCCCGGCTACGGCCCTGGAGATGCTGTACCCCGTGACGGCCTCCCTGCGTGGTGAAGCGGGGACATTCACCGTTAGGCGGACCGATGAGGAGTCGACGGTCGCCACATCGCTATCGGACGCGGTGGTGAGGACCCAGCCGTCAATCCTATCTCGCAGGATTGCCGTCCTTCCACCCGGATGCGAGGTCGAGGTGTTCGAGACGAGGGGAGGTTGGGTGAACGTGCAGACTGCAGACGGTATCGCAGGATGGATGCCCAAAGGCCGCCTTTCGGAACCCACAACGAAGCCTGCCGAGGTGATCCCCGGCGACGACTACGTTCCCGCGCCCCTGACTGGGGACAAGGTTAGCCTCGTGTGGGAGCAGGTCGACTGGCGCAATCCCGACACCTCAACGATCGGGCCGATGCCTGGCCTTAACGTCATATCTCCCACCTGGTTCAGACTGGGCGAGACGCCGGGCGAGGTTGAGAACTACGCCGATGCCAGGTATGTGAGCTGGGCCCACTCCAGAGGCTACAAGGTCTGGGCGCTGTTCTCCAACTCGTTTGAGCTTCAGCGGACCCGGACAGTCCTCCGCAACTCCGATCTCCGCGACAAGGTCATCTCCCAGATCCTTGTCTATGCCAAGATGTACTCACTGGATGGCATCAACCTGGACTTCGAGAACGTCTACCAGGAAGATGCTCCCTACCTCACCCAGTTCGTCAGGGAGATCACCCCTCTCTTGCACGAGGCGGGCCTCACGGTCTCAATGGATGTTACCGTGAAGTCCAAGAGCCCGACGTGGTCTCTATGCTACGAGAGGCCTCGGCTTGCGGCGGTTCTGGACTACATGATGCTCATGGCGTATGACCAGTACGCCGCGGGATCCAAGGTCGCGGGTCCGAACTCGGCTCTGACCTGGGTTGACTCCATCATAAGGCTTACGCTTGAGGAGATTCCGGCCGAGAAACTGGTGCTTGGAGTACCTTTCTACATGCGACTGTGGAAGGAGACCAAGACCGACGAGGGAGTGAAGGTCAGCCAACAGGCAATCGGGATGCGATATGCGCAGCAATGGCTCCGCGAGCAGGGCGTGACTCCCGTCCTGGACGAGGCGACCGGCGTCTATTACGCAGAGAAGACGATCGGCCAGGACACATGGAAGCTATGGATCGAAGACGCCGCCTCCATCGCAAAGCGCCTTGAGCTGGCTGATTCCCATGGCCTAGCAGGCGTAGCCGCTTGGCGGCGCGGTTTCGAGACCCCCGACGTCTGGGATGCTTTCGCGGAGTACACCGGTCGCTGATCGATGCGCCGGCTACTGGTCAGCACACCGCCCATTGATCAGTACACGACCTACTGATCGGCACAGCGGGTAACCCGTTCACCCTTTTCTTTCACGTCCGTAGCAGGGATTACGCATCCTATATCCATGCCTAGCAGGGCTTTGTCGGTAAGATCCGCCGCTCCTGAGCCCCTTGGCGGGCAGAATCGACACATCAGAAGAAATGTGGCGGGTTGTACCCGCCACATTTCCACCTCATTGCGGGCGGGAGCCGCCAGTCCCGGTTTTTGTGGCGGGCGAGACCCGCACCGGAAGATCGGCAGGGCTCCGTGCTTGTAGCGCGGCAGAAATCCGCACCGGAAGCCCGGCAGGTCTAAAGCCCCAACCAAGCAGGACTATGGGTTCTCGTAGAGAACCTTACGTGAGGAGTTTCTTGGGAAACAATCCTGTATTCAGAACGCAACCCATGTCCCCGTCCCGAGCGGCGATGAGCAGGGGGTAACCGATTTGGACACGGCAGAAATCGATCTTCGGCGATACATAGAGATCATGTGGAAGTGGCGCTTGGTCATTGCGCTACTCACCATCGCTTCAGTTGGAGTGAGCGCTGTCCTTAGTTTCTTTGTGCTTTCACCGGTGTTCGAGACCAGGGTCACCCTATTCGTCTCGGACGCTGCCCAGAGCCAGCAGTCCACGCGGCCGTCAACCGATTCCTCGGTAGTGGATACAGTATCGAGGATCCCGGCGATGACCCTGAACACGTATATGAACCAAGTGACTAGCCCATACCTTATGAACAGAGTTGTGAGCGTCATAGGGAACGGCCTCGATGCATCGATGCTTAGCGAGATGGTTTCCGCCCAAGTCTTGAAGGACACCAGCTTGATCGAGGTCAGGGTTCAGAACACCGACAAGGCTTTGGCGGTGCGGATAGCCAACACCGTCGCCTCTGAGTTTGTGCAGTTCGTTTCGGAGATGAACCAGGAGAGGATGGCCAAGTCGCTGCAGTTCCTGGCTGAGCAGGAGATGGTGTTGAAGCAGGACTTGCAGGCAGCCTATGACCGGTTAAAGCAGATCCAGGCTCGTCCCGAAAACGCATCTGCCATAGCCCGAGAGATCGCCACCAAGAATCAGGTGATTATCAACCTGCGACAGGACCTCGCGAGAGCGCAAGCTGAGGTGACGCTGCTCTCTAGCGAGTTACGGCAGCTGGAGCAGCAGATAGCAGCCACTCCCGCGACTATCGGTGAAGCCGGCGCCGCGTCGCCCAACCCCACGTACCAAGCGCTCGTAGCCAGCCAGGCGCAGAAGTCTGCGGAGTTGGCATCAGCATCAGCACGGATTTCCGCGTCTGCCCAGGAGATATCGGCACTAGAGAGTGCCGTCGCGACGCTTGAGGGAAAGCTGGTTTCGGCGCAGAACGAGGAAGCGGTCGCCAAGGCTGACGTTGACAGGCTGGAGAACACGCTTAGCCTCTTGAGCAGCAAGGTTGTCGAAGCTCAGATGGCCCACTCTCTGAACCTCGGGGAGACGACCATTTCAGTTGTGTCGCCGGCCATTGAACCAAAGAACCCCGTGAAGCCGAGGAAACTGGTCAACATGGCGGTGGCGGGGGTTCTGGGAGCGTTCGTGTCAGTCCTCCTCGTGTTTGTCCTGGAGTACATGGACAATACGATAAAGACCCAGGATGACGTTCAGAAGTATCTCAACATGGGGACGCTTGGGAGCATTCCTATGATCGATGCCCACAAGCGCCGCAGGAAGTAGGCCAGGGGGTGTTCTCTTGTCTCTGTTCATAAACCCGAGATCGCCGGCTGCGGAAGCGTTCAGAACGCTGCGGACCAGCCTTCACTATACGGCCGACCGCGAACACACTAAGGTCATCCTTATCACAAGCGTGAACCCAGGCGACGGCAAGACGATAGTGGCGACCAACCTTGTGGCCTCCCTGGCTCAGGCGGGCGAGAAGGTGCTCCTTATTGATGCGGACCTCAGAAAGCCACGCTGCCACCGGGTCTACTCTCTGAGCAACAGAGTGGGGCTGACAAACGTCCTGGTTGAGTCCATGGATGTGGACGAAGCGATCCAGCAGACGAGCGTCAACGGGCTCAGTGTCTTGACCAGTGGCCCGATCCCCCCTAACCCGGCCGAGTTGCTCGATACACCTGCCATGACCGCGCTCCTCGATTCCGTGAGGGATAGATACGACCACGTCCTGGTGGACTCGCCTCCGGCGGGAGCCCTGGCTGACGCGGCCATCCTTGCGTCGAAGGTAGACGGGATCCTCATGGTGATATCTGCGGGAGAGACGCGCACCGATCAGGCTAGAGAGGTCAAGGAGTCTTTGGAGCAGGCCAAGGGAAGGGTCCTGGGCGCGGTTCTCAATAAGGTCCGGTTCTCGACCAAGGATTACCGGTACCGGTACTACTATGAGGACGCTATAAGTGACAAACGCGCTCCAGACAATATTTCGGAGTAAACCAATCCGGGTCGCGTACAGCGACATACATTGCCACGTCTTGCCCGGTCTTGATGACGGCCCGAAGACCGACTCCGCGGCTGTGGATCTCGTTCGGAAAGCGCAAAGCTGTGGCGCCAGGCGGATTGTTGCCACGCCGCATTTTCTGCCCGGGGTCTTTGAGCCGTCGCCGGAAGACATCCACAGCAGGGTGACAACGCTAAACGGGCAGCTCGCGTCTCAAGGCATATGTGTCGAGATACTACCCGGCTGCGAAGCGTACCTCTCTGAGCGATTGTGCAGCGATGTGAGAGACGGAAGGATACTGCCTCTGGGACACGGCTCCCACGTGCTGGTTGAGCTGCCTGCCATGATGCTTCCCCAGGGCTTTGCTGAGGAGCTGTTTGCGCTCCGGACCATGGGTGCAGGAGTGGTGCTGGCCCATCCCGAAAGGAGCATGGAGCTTCGGAGGAACCGGGAGTTGGTGCGCCAGTTTGTAGAAATGGGCATCCTGCTCCAGGTCAACGCCGGCAGCATCGTGGGTGTGCACGGCAAGGAAGCGGCATCCTTCGCGTCCCGCCTGCTGGAGGAAGAGATGGCCCATTTTGTGGCTTCCGACGCCCACAGCGGTTCCAGCGCAGACCTGCGTGCGGGCGGTCCCGATATTCGTCCTGCGCTGCGTAAGGCGTTCCGCTCCGACTCGCTGGCCAAGCGGTTCTTGAAGCAGGCTGAGGAAAGGTTCGAAGAGATCGTCATGGGGAGGGTATAGTTTGGCAGCTGACCAGCACAAAGCGATCACAGAAGCGAAGAAGCACATTGGCGACGTCTCGGATACCCTGGTATCTGTGAGCAAGAAAGTATGGGAGTTCGCCGAGGTTGGCCTGCAAGAGAGCCGCTCGGCAGCAGCCCAGATCGAGGTTCTCGAAGCCGAAGGGTTTCACACAACACAGGGGACGGGCGGGATGCCCAGCGCCTTTGTGGCCGAGTGGGGGAGTGGAAGCCCCATCATAGGTTTCCTCGGAGAGTATGACGCCCTCATGGGCCTCTCTCAGAAAGCCGTACCGGTTAAAGAGCCGGTCTGCGCCGGAGCCCCTGGACACGGGTGCGGCCACAATCTTCTGGGAGCCGCCGCGCTCGGCTCGGCGATCGCCCTCAAGCGGTACCTGCAGTCCCATAACCTTCCGGGAACCGTGCGGTACTACGGGTGCCCGGCAGAGGAGACCCTAATAGGAAAGGTCTTCATGGCCCGCGACGGCGTGTTCAACGACCTGGATGCCGCCATCACCTGGCATCCGGGCGCCATCAACACCGTCCAGCTCGGGAGCTCCAACGGCGTCAACTCGGCGAAGTTCACCTTCTACGGCAAGACCGCCCACGCCGCCGGAGATCCTCACAACGGCCGCTCAGCCCTGGACGCAGTAGAGCTAATGAACATCGGCGCGAACTACCTCCGTGAGCACGTCATCCCCGATGCCAGGCTCCACTACGTCATCACAGAAGGCGGCGGGCAGCCCAACGTCGTCCCCGCTAGGGCGCAGGTCTGGTACTATGTCCGCGCTCCTCACCGCAATCAGATCGAAGAGATCTACGCCCGCCTGGTCGATGTAGCCAAAGGAGCGGCGCTCATGACCGGCACCACATTCGACATCGAGTTCTTGGCAGGCTGCTACGACGTCCTGCCCAACGACGTCCTGGCTATGCTCTGCCTCGAGGTCTTTAAGGAGGCGGGCGCTCCTGACTGGACGCCGGAGGACCTCGCGTTTGCCGAGGAACTGGCCAAGAGCCTAGACAGAAAGCAGGTTAATGAGGCTTTGAAGGCTCAGGGCGCTCCGAAGGAGCTCTTCACGCAGGTGGTCAACAACGCGGTCATCGACCCCATAGACAAGGGCAAGGTGATGGCCGGTTCCACCGATGTCGGCGATGTCAGCTGGATCGTGCCTACTGTCCAGATATCCGCCGCATGCTGGCCCATTGGGTCGCCGGGACACTCGTGGCAGGTTGCGGCCTCATCGGGACACGGGCTCGGAGAAAAGGGCATGCTCAAGGCTGCCGAAGTAATGGCGGCGGCTGCGATCATGTTGCACTCGGATCCGTCCATCATTGAGAAGGCGAAAGACGAGTTCCGTGAGCGTCTTGCGGGCGACACCTACAAGACCCCTCTGCCCGAGGGATTGGAGCCCCCACTTTCCCAGTTTAAGTAGGGCGAAATACCCACCTGGCTCATAAACTACCCCCTTGCCCGTTTCGATAGCTAAAGGGCAAGGGGGTATGCTTTGTGGCAAGAGAAGCGGATTTCGTCGACAACGACTCAGCAGTCCGGAAGGAAAGACAGATAGTAGCCTTCACGCTCGGGACTGAGATCTACGGAGTGGATATCGCATCGGTGCGGGAGATCATCCCCATTCAGAAGATCGTGAGCGTCCCAAGGGCTCCCGACTTCGTTGAGGGGATCATCAACCTCCGAGGAAGGGTAATCCCCGTACTTGACCTTCGCAAGCACTTCGGTTTTGAAAAGAAGATGGGTGACCCGAACCAGCGGATCGTCCTGGTAGAGGCCGGGTCCGAAAGCATCGGCGTCATCGTTGATTCCGTATCGTCGGTCCTCCGCATCCCCGATGACTCGGTCGAGCCGCCTGCGTCCGTCATCGTCGGTCCGGAGATCGAGTACATTTACGGCATCGCTAAGGTGGACGGTGACCTCATTGTCCTCCTTGACCTCACCAGGATTATCTCGGACGCTGAGAAGAGGAGCCTCAAGGAGGCCGACCTCCGGGCGGCGGTGGTCGAATGAGCGCCAAGAAGGGCAACGAAAGCGCGCCCGAGTTCTCACAGGACCTTGAGATACTTCTGGCAGAGGTATCGGACCTGCTCCAGGCTACCGAAGTCAACCTGGTAGAGCTTGAGAAGGCCCCAAAGGACGCCTCGCTAATCCAGGAAGTCTTCCGCGTAATGCACACCGTGAAGGGTGGAGCCGCCACGCTTGGGCTTCAGGAAGCGGTGGAGGTTACACACCGCATGGAGAGCCTGATGGACGGCGTGCGCTCAGGGAAGCGTGAGATGACCAAGTCGCTGATGGACACCCTCTTTGCGGTGTTGGACTGGCTGAAAGAGTGGCGGGCGGCGATGGCAGCCGGAAACCCGTCGCCCTCTGTCGATAGCATAGTCGCCGCCATTGAGGCTCACGGAGACGGGATGGGCCCCCAAGGCGCCCCGGCCTCCGGCGCCGTCTCAGGAGGGTTCTCCCAGACCGGTTTGCCGGAGGATCTGCAGAAAAAGGCTCAGGCCGCGCTGCAGCAGGGAAAGCACGTCTTGCGCGCGTGGGTGCGGTTCGCCGCCGACGCGCCTCTCTTGTCGGTCAGGTGTTTCCAGATCGTGACCAACATCGAGGAGATGGCTGAGGTTATCGGCTCAGTCCCCTCAATGGAGCAGATCGAGAGCGATCAAGTCAAAGACGTGCTTGAGGTCTACTTCGCCAGCGACAGCGGCGGCGACGATGTCGCCGCCATGGCTCGCAAGAACCCCGACGTCTTGGACGTGAAGGTTGAGAAGTACGAGGTCAAGGGGCAGCCGGCGACAGAGGCGGCGCGGGCCAAGGAATCGGCGGAAGCGCCGGTCGTCAAGAGGTCGGACTTGGGCAAGACGGTCCGAGTGGACGTGGGCCTGCTCGACTTCCTCATGAACATGGTCGGCGAGCTAGTCATAGACAGGACACGGCTCTCACAGATCGCCGCGGAACTCATGGCTCGCAGCGAGACTTCCGCCATAGGCAACGACGTCAGCTCCCTGGCAGCCCACCTGCAGAGAACCAGTACGGAACTGCAGGAAGGCATAATGCAGGCCAGGCTGCTTCCTCTTAAGAGCATCCTCTCGAAGTTCCCGCGCATGATACGCGACCTCTCAGGGCGTTGCGGGAAAGAGATCGAGTTCGTGATGGAAGGCGAAGCGACGGAGTTGGACAGGACGGTCCTTGAGGCCATCGATGACCCCCT
>CAZRRG010000089.1:0-8805 GCA_964602455.1 uncultured Eubacteriales bacterium
CTCTCCGAAAGCCTCATCAGATGACATCTGATGGGGAGGCGATCAGACAATGTTATCGGCTGAGGAGTACCGGAACGCGGTAGGTTCGCTGCGGTTTCCGAAGAAAGCCCTCATCGGCGGGCGGTTCACCGAAGGGACGACAGGCAAGACGTTTCCCACCGTGAACCCGGCAACCGGCAAGCAATTCGCAGAGGTCGTTAGTTGCGGCCCCGAGGACGTGGATGAGGCGGTCCGCGCGGCCCGGGAGGCGTTCGAGGACGGCCGGTGGTCGAAGATGAGGCCGTCGGCCCGTAAGGAGATCCTTACCAGGTTCGCGGACCTGATCCTCGCTAACCACCTGGAATTGTCGGTGATGGAGACCCTGGACAGCGGGAAACCGGTGTACGATACGGTGCAGATTGACGTGCCGGAGACGGCGGCGTGCTTCAAGTGGCATGCCGAAGCGGCCGACAAGCTGGAGGATCAGATCACGCCCACCGGCCCCGACAACGTCGCCATGGTCGTGCGCGAGCCTATCGGGGTCGTCGGGGCGATCCTGCCGTGGAACTTCCCGATGCTCATGGCCGCGTGGAAACTGGCGCCAATCCTTGCCGGCGGCAACAGCGTCGTAGTGAAGCCTGCCAAGCTAACATCGCTTACCCTGCTCCGCATGGGTGAGCTGGCCATGGAGGCAGGCATTCCCGATGGCGTGCTGAACATCGTCCCCGGAGACGGAGGCGTCGTCGGCACCGCTATCGCCACGCATCCCGATGTAGACCTCATCACCTTCACCGGATCAACCGCCGTGGGGAGGAAGCTCCTCCAGTTTTCAGGTCAGTCCAACCTCAAGCGCGTCCTGCTTGAGCTCGGCGGAAAGAACCCGTGCCTCGTGTTCCCTGACGCGGATCTAGACACTGCCGCCGAGGGAGCCGTCAACGCTGCTCTGTGGAACATGGGGGAGAACTGCACCGCGAACTCGAGGATCCTCGTGCACAAGGACATCTTGGATACCTTCACCGCGAAACTGATAGAGAAGATCAGGGATTGGCATACCGGCGACCCGCTCGACCCGGCTAACCGTCTGGGCCCACTGGTCGAAAAGCCCCACATGGACAAGGTGCTTGGGTACATCGAGACAGGCAAGTCGGAAGGCGCCCGCCTGGTGTACGGGGGGCGGAGGATCCTCGAGGAAACCGGCGGGTACTTCGTCGAGCCGACTCTGTTTGCCGGTGTGACCCGAGAGATGACGATAGCCAGAGAAGAGATCTTTGGCCCCGTATTTGGGGTGATGTCGTTCGAGACTCCGGAGGAGGCCGTGAGGCTGGCCAACAACACCGAGTACGGGCTCCAGGCATCCCTGTGGACCAACGACGTGAACCTCGTCCACAGGATCTCGAGAGCGCTCCGCGCCGGAACTGTATCGGTCAACTGCTACTCCGAGGGAGACATCGGGACTCCTTTCGGAGGCTTCAAGCAGTCCGGCTTCTTCGGGCGAGACAAGTCCTTGTGGGCTAACCGCCAGTACACAGAAATGAAGACCATATGGATGGAGCTCAGATAGGCTGTTATCAGGGGATCTGCGCACTGGTGTCAGACAACCTGTTGTCTTGGGAGCGCCCTTGGATGTATTATTGCTGCATAGAGCCCATCCACTGGGTGCGTTAGCGAGGCGACTTCGTGCATGATTAACGGCATAGACCGCATAGTCAAACCCAGCAAGCTTACACAGACCATAACCGACAAGCTGAGGTCTATGATCGCCGAGGGGATCCTCAAGCCGGGCGACAGGCTTCCCACCGAGAAGGAACTCTGCGACGGGTTTGGGGTGGGTAGGAGTTCCGTCCGCGAGGCGCTGGGATCCCTGGAGCACATGGGCCTCATCGAGTCGCGACCGGGTGTGGGGCGCTTCCTCGCCGCTGATGCCGTCAGCGCGCTTGAGTCCTTTGAGTGGAGCCAGCAGCTGGAGCGGGCGTCAACGTTTGACCTTATGGAGGCGCGGAAGTACCTCGAGGTTATCGTGGCCAGGCTCGCGGCGGAACGGGCGACCGATGAGATCATCGAGAGACTGGACGCCTTGGTAGAGGCGATGGAAGCTGCCGGGTCAGGCGATCTGGACGCTTTCTTTGAGCATGAGCTCCGGTTTCACCTGACCCTTTCGACAGCCTGCGGCAACTCCGTCCTGACGGAACTGGTGAACGCGTTGATACACAGGATTTCAGGCAACGCTACCCGGTTCTTCAAGACTCTGCCGTACACATGCGAGGCGACCCTGACCCAGTTCAAGTCCATTGTTCAGGCACTTAAGGACGGCAACCCCGACCTGGCGGGCGAGAGCATGACCACCCACCTCGATCTGGTGCACGAGGTGCTGAACAAGGGAACCTCGGGAGACTAGAGAGACTGCATCATGCTCGGGAACTGGGTCAGGAACCTCTTCCGGTCCGCTTCCGACAGCGCCAGGAAAGCCTCGAAGGTCTGAAGACTGACCCTGCAGGGCGCGAACAGGATTTCGGTGTAGGACTTGTCGTCGTAGCCGTACTTGGCCTGCAGGTCAGTGATCCGCTTAAGCCCGTAGTAGTAGGTCGTGAAGTAGCCGGGTTGCAGCTCCTGGGCCAGCACCTGGCCTCTGGCTGTGGCCCTATCGAAGGCCAGTTCTTCCATGTAAAGCTCCGTGGCGTCGTCGGCGGTCTTGTTGAAGTAGTAGAGATACAGGTCCGCCTTGATGCGGGTCGCCGTGTGATGGCGCCTGTAGGCGACAAAGAGTGGGTAGAAAGGGTCCTCCGGGAACACGAACTCGAAGACCCGCTCGGAGCGGAGCGCGGTACCCTCCATTAGCGGAGTCGACCTGGCGCCTTCCTTGACGGTCTCCGGAAGCGGGTCCATCGTTGCCCGCAGGAACTGCACGTGGTGTCCCGGATACGTCTCATGGACAGCGTTCATCTTGATCCAGCCGTCGGTGATGGCAGGCACGTTGTCGGGGTTAAGCACCATCTCCCCAAGCAAAGGACGCCTTCGCGGACAGCCGCCCCGGTATCCGCCCCACGGATTCTGGGCTCGTCCTTCTTCCTCCATCGGCACCACGCGGCAAATCTCATCCGGCATGTTCACGTAGCCCTTTATCCCGTCCCGTGCTCTCGCCAGGTAGTCCCTGCAGCGCGCGAACATCTCCGTCGCGTCCTTTGCGGGACCGGCGTACTTGTTAAGCGCGTCGACAACCCCCTGGACGGTCGAAGGGATTCGCTCCCGGCCCAGGTCAATCCGGGACGCGATCTCGAACATCTCCTCCCGGGTCTTGTCTACCTCTTCCTGGTGCCATTCAAGGAGCTCGTTGAGGTCAACGCCTCGCTCCTGCGAGAGGATCTCGGCGTACCGGGTGACCCCTAGCCTTTCCTCACTACCGGCCGCGGGTTGAGCGTTTAAGGCGGCAGCCGCGGCTACGCCCTCTTGCCCGGCCAGTGCCTCGGCTGCCGCGTGTGCCTCGCGCGCCCAACTGTCGGCCTTGGCAGACAGGGTGAGCAGCGAAGCCGCAAGCCTATCCAGCGCGTGGTCCGGAAGCCCTGCGTAGTCCTCGGGGACGCGGCCCCCGTTCAACCGGGCGATCGCTGAGAGGGTCTCACAGGACTTCGCGAGCTCAAGGATCTTGGCAGCAGGCAGGGCAGGGAAGAGATGGCGGATGGCGGACCAGAGATCGTCGACCTGTCTGAGCCTCCTTTCAAGTATGAAGGACCGCTCCTCGGCAAACCTGGAGTCCTTTCTGCCCATGAAGCCTATGAACCTGGTGATGCCGCCGATGAACTGGCTCGGCTGGCGGTAGCGGGACTCGAGGGCGGAGGTCTGCCCCTTAAGGTACTCGTCGAAGTGGGTTCTGAGTATTCGGAAGACCGGGTCCGGGGCAGGCAAGGCAGTTGCCCTCACAAGAAGGTTGTCCAGTGAACGGAGGATCTCGTCTCTCGCGGACGCCGTCGGGATGAACAACTCCTGTTCGAAGTCCCTAGAGCTACGTATCCTGTCGGAAAGGGACGCGCACTCCCAGTCAAACCTACGGTACGCTCTAGTAAGCTCCTTCTCGGTCAAAGTTCCGCCTCCCCTGGTCATGTAGTATCGCGGAACCCTATACGCCATCAGACAACAGACGACCTGCTGTCTTAGAAACTTTATCTGGAAATAAGAAGGAGTTGCCGACTGGGCGCAGAATAGAGGGCAGGCGATGGGATGTCAGACAGCAGATAGCCACACAACACACTCTCTGCCAGGCTATTCTCCGCACGGGGGGGCGACCAAATGGACGCTGAACTGGTGGAACGGTACCGTGACTTTGACGCGAGATGCGCTCGAGAGGTAGACAGGCTCTGGAGTAGGCGGGAGTTCGAGAACTCGATCTTTGTGCCTAGCGAGCCATCCAAACATGAGGCAAGGGCGAATCTCGAAGCGCTGTTGCGTGAGGCGCAGGGTCTGCCCGCGCCCGACGACGTGTATTCGCTTCTGAAATCCCACTTCTCCGAGTTCCTTATGGCCCGGCTCTCGGATCTGGAGACCACGTTTAGCCACCCGGGACGGTTTGTCGGCGGGCTCACCGACTACGTCGACTTCCTAGGGCGGCAGGACTCGCGGGCGGCGGAAGAACGGGCTGTCCTCCTGACGTCGCGGGTCTGGAAAGCAGACGAGCTGTGGTCAGGTGTTGCAGGACTCATCCCGTCTTACGGGTCCGACGCCCTCAAGGGACTGGTAGAGGCCTGCTCCAAACTGGGCGGCATAGCTGCCCAAGCCAAGAGAAATGCCGATAGGGAGTACGCTGGCTTGCCGGGGCGGCTCCGCAAGGAGATGGACGCCGCCCTGGACTATCTTTCCCAGAAGAGCGTGGAATGGGGTGGGGAAGCGTCCCGCGCCCTTGCCGCTGCCGAAGCCTCACAGGCTGCAGCAACACCCCCGGCGTCCGGCGGGTCGAGAACTGGAACTACCTCTAACGAGGGCCAGGGTCCGGATGGCAAGCGCCGCGTAGACCCCGACGCCTACCGGGTGGTCCTCCGGGATGAGCTGGGCGTTGATCTCGACGAGATCCTGAGATGGCACGAGGACGAGGTGGTCTACACGCGGGAGGAGGTCTTCCGGGCTCTATCCCGGATCAACCTGGGAGCAACCCCTGTCCCCAAAGACATGGCCGGTGTTGTAGACATCCTGAACCGGTTTGCCGGGCCGTGCGACACTCCGGATGAGATGTTCGCCAGGATGCGTTCCTACCTGGATCGAGCCCAAGCCGCGGCACGGGACCTCGTAAGGCTTCCCGAGGAGAGCGTGCGCGTGGCGCCGACTCCGTACCAGTACCGGGACTCCTACCCGTGGGGAGGCTACGGCGGAGGGTGTCCCAAGCGACGGCCCCTCATCGGCGAGGTTTTCCTCAATGACGGGAACTTTCGGGCCATCACCGACGGCTGGATCAAGGTGAACGCGGTCCACGAGTGCTACCCGGGCCACCATGTCCAGTGGGTGCGTGCCACGCTGGATCCCCTGCCTGAGACGGTCAAGATGGGCGCGCGAGGCGTTCCCCTGCTGGAGGGAGCGTGCGTTCGCACAGAGAGGCTAATGGAGCCGGTGTTCCCGGAGGACCCGCTCTACCCGCTGTTTGTGGCTTACAGGCGCCATCATACCGCCACCAGGATTAAGGCCGATCTGTACCTCCAGTACTTCGGGCGTCCCGCCTGCGACGCCGTGGATCTCTACATGGAGGAAATGGGGTTCGACCGGGCAACGGCTAGAGGACAGGTCAAGGCCCAGGAACTGATGATCGGATACTTCAACTGCTACTACTACGGCCTCAGGCGGCTTTCAGTCCTACAGGCCGAGTATGGCCTCAGCGACAAGGACTTCACCGAGGTCATCTTCGGACTACCGCACGTCAGCCTATCCACGCTTGAGAAGTTCCTTCGCCTGGATGCCCCGGAGAAGGATCGGGTCTTACGAGGTTTTCCGAGCCTTCTGCCAGCGTAGTGCACAAGTTGCGGTGGAAAGGGAGGTGTCTTGCTGCTGCTATCTAGACTCGGACCCTTGGACGTGTGTTGCAGGCTGACTTTGACCCTCAGATCTATTCCCGGAGGTGAATGAGTTGTTCGCCCCAGGCATGGCAGTCGACTTCTGCTTGATAGCCTTCCTCATGGCGGCCGTCTGGTACTCGCTGTCCATAACCAGGCAGAACAAGGCGAAGTGGGAGATCCGGAAGATCGCCGGACTGGACGCGATCGAAGAAGGCATCGGTAGAGCGACGGAGATGAACAGACCGGTCTTCTACATCCCGGGCAACGGGAGCTTCTCCGATCCGCAGCTCCTGGCCTCAATGGCTGTGCTGTCGGAGGTAGCCAAGATGACCGCCAAGTACGACACCAGGCTCATAGTGTGCGTTCCGGTTTCAGCGGTGTATCCCGTGATTGAGGAGATCGTGCGGCAGTCATACGTGACGGAGGGCAAGATCGAAAGCTACAAAGCCGAGGACGTCCGCTGGTTCTCCGACCACTACTTCGGATACGCGATCGCGATCGTCGGCCTCATGTTCAAGGAAAGGGTCGCCACCAACATAATGCTTGGCACCTTCGCCTTCGACGCGCTGATGTACGCCGAAGCGGCAAGCCAGGCCGGCGCTATCCAGATTGGCGGGACAGCGGCCAACACCCAGGTCCCCTTCTTCGTAGCGGCTTGCGACTACGCCCTGATCGGCGAGGAGATCTACGCGGCGGCCGCCTACCTCACCAAAGACCCGGTCAGAGTAGCCACGCTGGTGGCTGAAGACTGGGCAAAGTTCCTGGTCACCGCCGTCCTGGTTGTGGGGGCGGCGCTATCCACGGCAGGGAACGCCCAATGGCTTACAGGCCTACTCGCCAAGTAGGAGAAAGGAGTGAGACCTGTGAAGAAGACCCTGCCCTACGCGTTAACCTTGCTCTCGACGGCAGTGATCCTCATCGGAGTGTTCTTCGGTGTCGCAAAAGGGGCCGTCGAAGAGATCGATAAATGGTACATCCTCAGCACCGCCATCGTGTGCTGCATCGGACTTGTGAACCTCACAGCGGTCCACAGCCGCAACATCCGGCGCAAAGGCAAGGACTGGGATCTGTCTTTGATACTCCTGATCATCACATACGGCTACCTGGCGCTAGGGGTCTTTACCAGTCCTACCGCCCCGACGTACTCCTGGATCTTTGATGCCACCACAGTGCCCATCGGCGCCACTTTCTACTCAGTGTTGGCCTTTTACATCGTCTCGGCTGCATACAGGGCCTTTAGGGCCAGGAGCCGGGATGCTGCCATCCTTCTGATCGCAGGCATGCTGGTGCTCTTGGGCAACGCACCCATAGGCGAAGCCATCTTCCCCGGATTCGGTACCGCGACCGCGTGGATCATGAACATCGCCACCGCCTCGGCGATGAGGGCGGTCATACTCGGAGCAACAATTGGCGCGTTTGTCACCGCGATCAGAGTGGTCTTCGGCATTGACCGGTCGTACGCGCCGGCAGGCGAATAGGGGGTGGCGAGATGAACGTGTGGGAGAAACTCGGCAACCTCGACCGGCGCTACTACTACATCGCCCTAATCATTGTAGTTGCACTGCCAATCATCAAACCCTGGGGACTTCCAATACTGACCGGTCAGGCAAGTCAGGATTTCTACGCCGCGATCGAGGCAGTGCCGAACGGCGGCACCATCGCCCTGGCAATCGATTGCCGCAGCGATTCAATCGTGGAGTTAAACCCTATGGTGACTACGCTCTTCCGGCAGGCATTCGCTAAGGACATCAAGATAGTCATGTGGTCCAACGTGGACGAGGGCGCCAACGTGACGGAGCCCATCACCCGCAAAGTCGGACAGGAGATGGGCAAGACATACGGGGTCGACTGGGTCAACCTGGGCTACAAGCCGGGCGGCGAAGTGACCATGAAGAAGATGGTGGACAACTTCTGGGAGGGCGCCGCGTACGTGGATATGGCCGGGACGTCGCTGGAGCAACTCCCGATCATGCAGGACTTCAAGTCGCTGAAGGACGCTGACCTACTGATAGACATGATGGCGGTCGTGCCCAGCCCCGCCGAGAACTACCTGAAGATGGTGTCGATCCCCTACAACGTGCCCATGGCTGTGGGGACGACGGCCATCCAGTACCCGACGGAAATGCCCTATTACTCCTCCAAGCAGTACAAGGGCATCCTCGGAGGCCTTCGCGGGGCAGCCGAGTACGAGCTGCTGACCAAGAATCCCGGCCCCGCCATCATGGGGATGGACGCCCAGTCCGCGGCCCATATACTTGTAATCGTCCTCATCGCGCTGGGCAACCTCAGTTGGCTCTACAGCGATAGAAAGCGGAGTCCGTATGAGGGAGGTAAAGCCAAATGAGCGCGACGCTTCAGACCTGGATGGCCGCGTTTTTCACTTTGGCCATATATACCCTGGTCCTGTACAAGGATAACAAGGTATTCAGGTTCGCCGAAACCGTCATGGTAGGCATAACGGCCGCGAATACCATAGTCCTGACCTATCACAACTACCTTAAGCCAGCCGTGGTCGTGGACATAGTTCAGAATCAGAAATTCTTGCAGCTCATCCCCATTGCGCTGGGGCTAATGATGTACTTGCGTTTTGTCCCCAAATACGCCTGGGTTTCCAGGATCCCTATGGGTTTTTGGGTGGGGGTCGGAGCTTCCTACGTCCTCACAAGGAACCCCGCAACTTTCATAAGCCAGATAACGGCCACGTTCATGCCGCTCAATACCGTGAACAACATAGTTTTCGTAGTAGGAGTCCTGTTCGTCGTGGTGTACTTCTACTTCACGGTACCGGTTAACAAGC
>CAZRRG010000090.1:0-8631 GCA_964602455.1 uncultured Eubacteriales bacterium
ACGGTCTTTGACGGAGCCCCTCGCGGCAGGGTTCCGCTCAGGGCTCCTGAACTTGGTTCGCCCAACTTAGTGCGTGACCCCGGTCGTAAGGACCTCCACCGTCGTCTCGGTCACGTAGGTATTGGTGATGCTCAGGGTCTCGCCCGAGATGAAGTATCTCAGCCTCACCTTTGCCGCGCAAGAGACCTGAAAGTCGCCTGAGCGCTCCCACATGACGCTGAACCTGGGACCCGGATCGTACTCCACTGAGACTACCTCGATACCCGCTTCAGGATTCATCTGGAGCTCAGCCGAGTACGCGGCCGGTTTTCCGGTTACCCACATGGAAGGCCCATTGATCTTTACGACGGCGGAAAGCCGTGGGATGCTGCGGCATGTGAACGTTTTATTAAGCTCGTCCCCTCCCGAGATCGTTACGTTCCAGACTTGCTCCAGAAGTGGATCCCCCCGGTTGTCGTAGGACTGAGCGTGGACACGATAGGAGCCTTCTCTCGAGAAGACGTGGGAGAAGGTGATCTCGGGGTTTCCATCTACCCGTTCTATATGGCCATCCCCGTAGTCGATGACCCACGACCCGTGGTACGTCTCTTTGGGCTCCTGGTGGGTTGTCCTCTTCGACCTGTTGATGACCCTGATCAGGGGGTAACCTGAGAGGGACGGGTCACCGGCGTCCGCGGTCTTGGGCTCGGTCGGGGAGTTGGTCGTCCCGGGGACGCTCGTGGGTGGTTGCCCGGCGCTCTGACCAGGCGGTTCCCCGGCCACTCCAATCCCGGCGACAGCAAGCACCTCATTCAGGAAGGCGGATGTCACAGATCTCCCGCTTATTGGGTTCTGTGGACCTGAGCGGACCAACCGGAGCCCCAGGAGTCCCGAGGGTGCATCTACCGTGTAGGTGCCGCCCGACGGCATATATCTGAGGGACCCGTAGAGCGGCGTGCCTCCATCTTGAGTCTCAGTCCAGGCCTGGAACTGCCAACCCGCCGGAGGATCCGGCAGCGAGATGCTCGCATGGGCGCCGTTCTGGCCGACCCTCACATAGCTGGGCCCCCAGCTCGATGCTCGCACTCTGCCGTCGCTAGAGGAGTTCACCGCCGGAATGGCGGTCGCCTCCGGCCCTCCCGATCCGGTGCCAAGCAGCGCAAACAGGTAGGACTGTACGTCCCGTTCCTCAAGCAACGCTTCGCCCGACGGCGAGAATAACCCGGTGAAGACCCTGTGACAGTCCCGGGGGCCGGATGGCGCGATAGCTGAGTCGACCTCCAGCAGGAAGTCGTTGGGCCCGAGTTGAGGCCATATCAGGCTCCATGGACTGGCCAGCTTGGCGGCGATCGATACGTACCTGGTCGAACGGTTCGGCGACCGTTCAAGCGAAGCCGCGTTGAGCGCGCCAAGATACGTGTTGGCGCTCACCCGCTCGAACCTCTGCGTAGCCGAGGTGCCGAGATTCACAACTAGGTCCTCCTTTATCAACCGCCTGAGGAGAGGAGAATCGGAGTCCTGGATGAACCCGGTCCGCCGGACCAGTGCGTTTGCCAGCGCTTTCTGTAGCTCGGCCTTGACGGTCAGCAGGGCCTTGCCCGCGTAGTACTGCAGCACCCGTACCCCGTAGTGAAGCAGGGCGTCCTTCCACCCTGACGGCACATAGGGTTCCTTGAGGAGCGACTCTACCACATTGCCCTTGGATGCCTGTCGCATCACGTACTGGTTCTTGGCCACTTCCATAGCCAGAATCTCATAGTACGCGGCTGAAAGGTCCTTTCCGGGCGGCGGAGCGCTTTCCGCAACCGAAGCCAGTCCCCCGGGATACGCCGGCGATCCATCGGGCGGCAAGGTGCTCTTCATGACGGCGCTCTGCCAGAACTGCGGCATCGTGCGGCAGATCCATCCCGCGAACGTCTCCTTGGGCGATTGTGCGGGTACATATGGTATAGCGCTGTATCGCCCCGCAACGTACTTGGCGTAGAGAGGCTCGTACACTTCCTGTACTCGCCGGGCTATCCAGGCTGTTTCATCGCTCCACTCCTGGTTCCGCGGGTAGGCATAGCTTCCGTAATCCAGGGGTTCGTCGTTCGAGCCCGGTGAGAACAACGAGAGTATGCCTTCGCCGAGGGGAAGATACCTCCAACTGCGGCTCTCCTTCTCGAACAGCGACTCGTGCCTCGCGATCTCGACGATCGACTTCAGAAGGCACGTAAGGAAGGTACCCCTATTCGGCGACGCGACCATGACGAGGTTGCCCACGGTCGGGCTGGGGATCATGCCGCTATCGATGGCAAGGCGTGCTACAAGGCCGGATACCCCGCACGCGATGACATCGACCTTCCCTGACGGCGACCTCCCAACGCAAGCGTTAACGAGCCTCGCTATCTGCTCCGCTCCTTCACCCAGATCGTCAAACGGGTCAACCCTGAGTTCCAAGAGTGACTCCCCGAGCACGTAACCCTGCGCTTCGCAAGAGGCAATGAACTTCTCGGGGACAGCGCTCTCTCCCATGGCCGGTTCAGCCAGGACAACCAGAGGAGTCTCGCGCTCGCGGTTGCCGGCTGCGGAGCCGTACCCTGCGGGCGCGATGAGGTGGTGCAAGACCACGGCGGTCAGTACCGCGAGAGCCAACAGCCTCCGTCGCCACTCTCCCCTGCAGCGAAGGCGCCTTGATCGGCCCTGGATACCGGCCTTAGAGGCGCCTGAACGGAGAGGTACCCGTGTCACGGCATCACCCCCGCGACTACTCCGCTCTTGGGCCAAAGTCCCCTGTTCGCGACCGCCAGACGGGTTGTCGGGTACCCCTCTTCCAGGCAAGTCCGGAACTCGGTCTCCCAGTTGGCGGGGTCTATGGGCTTGCGACCTTCAGGAGTGAGCGCCAAGAGTTCGGCCCAGGATTCCCCCGGGGCCAGCGTCACACGCCTGCCGCCGTACCGGAACCGGATTGTGCCATCGGGGTAGGTCTTTTCGATCACGAGGTCTCCCGCAAGCACTCTTGCCCTGTTGTCCACAAGCTCAACCGGCTCACCGTCGAGGTTGCCGGTCACGTAGGATAGGGGCCGGTTAAGGTTCAGCGCAGCCCTTCCCGTCCTGGAGAACCGCACTCTGTCGGCTATCTCGATGCCCTGGGAGGACGCCGAGTAGTGCACGCACAAGCTGACTCCCAGAAGACCCGGCTTCTCCTCCAGACTAAGAGACCTGTCCTCTGCGTCGAGGAATGATCCGGGCATCCTCTCAGATAGGAGAGGCCAGGACGTCACGGCCGAGGTCGACGATTCTTCCACGGTGACCATGACGTAGCAGTCCCTGAACCGCAACACGTGAACGACCGCGAAGACCAGTACAACGATCACCGTTGCCATCGCCGCGGCCAGGCAAACGCGCCCTTTCATACATTCCACTCCTTCCCGTAATCTGGAAGGTCTCCCGCGGGCGCGCCAAGGCAAAAGGAAAACCCGGCGCTCCGCAGCGGAAGCCGCGAAAGTGTCACCGGGTCCTTTGCAATCCTAATATAGCATGCGGCTTACATAAAATGGAATCCCACTCACCGGGTGAGTTGGAGCCCCGCGTAGGCTTCCAGGGCTCTCTCAATCAAGGCGCCTGTGGCGGAGTATGTCTTGAGCTTTGGCAAGTCCCTCACCTTAACCCATCTCACATCCAGGGTTTCGCCTGCTTGAGGAGTGAGAACACCCCCGGTTGCCTCCATCAGGTAATAGTAGACCGTCTTCTGGACGGGGCCTCCCCCGTCGCGACCAGGGTGACGGTAACGGATCGAGCCAATGTCACGCAGGATCGATGCCCGGATGCCGGTCTCCTCGAAAACCTCGCGGACGGCCGCCTGCTCCCTGGTCTCGCCCGGGTCAATGTGACCTTTAGGGGGAGCGACGAATCCATACCGGTCGAATATCAGAAGGACCTCTACCGCGTCGAGGCTGCCGTCGCCCGGGGCAGGCCTGACCACGATGCCTCCCGCCGCCTCATCCGTGCAGACGGGGTACGACAGGGCAAAGACTCTGGCCAGGCGGCCGATCTGTTCGGCGCAGAACCGGAGGTTCTCGCCTGCCTTGCCCATTGCCTCGCTCACCGACTCCGGCCGCAGCATCGAGGAGAAGAGAGCGGAGAACTCCGCCGGGTAGCCGTGGACAACATCCTCGCCCAGCCCTCCGCCTATTACGAGCACGGGCACTCCTCTCTCGGCCGCAGCCCGCGCCACGGCGTAAGGCACCTTCCCTTTGGCGGTCTGGAAGTCGACCCGTCCCTCACCGGTGATGACCAGGTCGGCCCCGGCCATCTCCTCCAGTAGGCCCGTCTCCTCCATCACCAGCTCAGCACCGCTGACTATCTTAGCGCCAAAGAACGACCACAGCGCGCCGCCGAGCGACCCTCCAGCCCCCGAGCCTGCGACAACGGCGGGATCGCGGCCTAAGTCACGAGCAATGATGCGAGCGTAGTTGCCCATCCAGCGATCCACTTCCAGGACCTCTTCCGGCTTAAGCCCCTTCTGGGGCCCGTATACCGCGGTGGATCCGTCGGGCCCGGTCATCGGGTTCACCACATCGCAAGCTGCAATAACCTCGATGCCGCGGAAATACTCCGGGAGCGAACCCAGGGAACCGCTTGCGACCAACGCGAGGCCTGCAAGGCCCGGCGCCACCTGCCGCTCGTCCCGGTCCAGGACAAGCCCGCCGGCGGCCTGGATGGCTCCAATGCCGCCGTCGTTCATGGCAGTGCCGCCTATGCCGACGATGATCCGCTTCACGCCCTGCTGAGCAGCCCACAGCATTAGCTCGCCGACTCCGGTGCTCCTAGCGGTGCGGATATCCCTCTTCTCAGGCGGGACCAGCGCGAGCCCGCATACCTTGGCGCTCTCGATGACGGCGGTCTTGCCGAAGTCCAGTATTCCGACCTCGGCTGAGATGGGATCCCCATTGGGGCCTGTCGCGGGTACGGTAACGGTATGCCCACCGAGGGCGTCAACGAGCACGTCCAGCGTACCGTCCCCACCATCGGCGACCGGCATTTGGACGACGTCAGCTTCCCGGTACCCTTCCTTGAAGCCGGCAGCTACGTGCGAGGTAGCCTCCCTGGACGTGAGGCTGCCTTTGAAGGCGTTCATCGCTACGACGATCTTCATGTTCTATTTGCAGATAGCGCGGATAACTCGCATCCAGTTTCCACCCAAAACCCCGGCCAGGGCCTTGCCTGACACGCCCCTCTTGAGGAGTTCAGCGGTGAGGAATGGAAGCTCATCCACGCCATTAAGGGGAACGTCGCCTGTAAACGTGTCGAAGTCCGATCCAAGCGCCACGTGGTCTTCGCCGGCGACTTCCAGGGCGTGCAACACGTGATCGCAGACCGTGCCCAGCGTGATGTCGCCGCCGTCAATGGCGAGATACTCGGGGTTTAGGGTAATCGCCACGACGCCTCCTGTCTCCGCGATGGACTTCAGCTGGTCATCGGTAAGGTTTCTGGGATGGCCGTAGATCGCGTGGCAGTTCGAGTGGCTGGCGACGATGGGCGCTTCCGCCATGTCAATCACGTCCCAGAACCCGCCCTCGGATATGTGGGACACGTCGACCATGACGCCCAACCGGCCGCACTCCCTGACTACGTTCTTCCCGAAGGTCGTGAGCCCGCCGCGGGTCCCGCTCTCGGCGGCCCCGTCGGCCAGCTCGTTGCGCTCGCTCCAGGTGAGGGTCAGGAGCCGCAGCCCCTGCCTTGCGAACATGCGCAGGGCCTCGATGCTCGCGTCGAGGAACTCGCCGCCCTCGAAACCCAGCATGAACCCGACTTTATCTTGTCGCCGGGCCTCTTCAACTTGATCGGAGTTGGTGCAAAGCATAGCCCCGGGCAGATCGCCCAGAGACCGGAAGGCATCTATGTACTCAAGGCCCGTCCGCACCCCTCTCCTGGGGTACCTACGGTCTGCCAGGAAGGCCGTGAGGATCGAAAGGCGCACGCCGGCTTTGCGGAGTCGCGGCAGGTCGACGTGGCCGGGCCCCTCCTCGCCGAGATTCCTTGCTCCGTACAGGACGTCAAACAGGGTTCCCTGGTGGCCGTCGACCACGATCGTCTCCTGGTGAAGCTCCTCCGCGCGCTCCTGCCGCAGGCTGGCGTCCTCGAAGGTCTCCTCTTGTTTCTTGCCAAGTCCTAGAGAACCTAGATCCATCGCGCATGCCCCTCTCGCATAGCATCAGACTGGGGTATCTTCTCCCCTGGAAGCTGCTTCCCCTTTGAACACTTTCCAGCCCCGGTCATATTATGTCATGATCATCCACCCTCAAGGGGGGCTTTTCGTGGCCGAAGGTCTTATCACAAGAGAGACTCTAGACCTGGTAGCGGCCCTGCGCCCGTTCACCGGCGAGCGCGGCCGCAAACTGATAGACACGCTGGTTGAGATCGCGCAGGGCGCCGGCTCCGAGATGGGGGCCATGGACGTCACCACCATGACCGTCAGGGCCCGTGACCTCCTCTCCGACAAGCTGGACTCCGCCGTCTCACTGTCGCTGATCCTCGCAGCGTCCTGGCTAGGTTCAGCGCTGGAGTCCTCCGGGCTCTTCAGGAAACCGGGGACAAATCAGCCTGCCTAGGAGGAGTACAGCATGAGCCTCACGGAAATGCTTGGCGCCGAAGACAACCCGTTCGGCCTGTTCCTGATACTTATACTCCTCCTGGGCGCCACCGGTTATTTCGACCCGGCGCCGAAATCGGAAGACCTGAACGTCGACGCCACCTCAGGCGCCGCGTCTCCAGCGGTGACTACCCTTCCGGTCTGGCAACGACGGCCCGCGGAGAGACAGCTGGTTCGTCCGTTTAGCGGCGAACGCCCGTCCCGCAGAGCTCCCAAGAAGGATCTTCTAACCGCTACTTTGGAGATGCTGGGGCTCCCGAAGCCAAAGAAGGCGTTTACCCTGCTCAGGAAGGCTTTATCTCCGCGCCAGTCCAGGCACCCCCTCCTGCACCTGCGGCATAAGATGCTGCAGTAATCTCGTGGAGGGATGGAAGTGCAAAACCTTGCTGCATTGCTAATGCAGATGGAGAGAATTGAGTCAGAGGTGAACTCCCGGCTTACGGGTTTACAGGATAGGTTGATCCAAGGGGAATCTGGTGGCGGACTGGTGACCGCCACCGGTGACATTTGGTTCAACATCCGCTCCATTCACATCGACAGAGAGAAACTCGCTGCCAGAGCCTACGATCTTGCCGCACTGGAGAACCTCGTCACTGAAGCCGTCAACAACACCATAAAGGAAGCCCGGAAGATCCTTAAGAGCGAGATTGGGGGAGTCATCGGTGGACAGGTTCCTCCGGAGTTTGCTAACTTCTTCGGCCGGGGATTCAGTGGACACTGACAGGACGCTGTCCGAGATCGCCCGGTCAGTGCTTGCTGACGGCTCAGGCGGGGACCAGAAGAGTTTTCGCGAGAAGGCCGGTCTCTTGGCCCTACTGAACCTGCTCGGCATAGTCGAGGCGTTCTACGGAGAGATGCCGGCGCCTGTGGGCAGCACGTCCACCGCCTTGGCGGTCCGGGATCCCGTGGTCGATTCACTAATCAGGGCACCCGGTTCCTCACCGTCCCAACCTGCTCAGATGGCGCCGGTCGCTCCTCAGCAGGCAGGTTCCGACGCTGGGCAGTCGCTGCCGGCGCCGGGTCCGCTTGACGAGGGCACAGGTAAGGCAACAACACCAGAGGGTCCTCTCTCACTAGTCTCCGGCTTGGCCAAGATGCTGGTAAGCATGCAGCCCCAGGCGTCTGCGGGCGCGGCATCCGGCCAGAGCATGGCAGGAGGCGCCGCCCCCATAGCCGGCATGCTGTCGAACATGGACCCGGCCCTAATAGCGGGCCTGCTTAGCGCCGTAGCAACGATGGCGCGGGCGCGGCCGAGTTCCAGAGCGCCGGCAAGAACCGACGGGCAAACACCGACCGAGGACCCCGAGAGCGAGACCTCAGCGGCGGAGCCGGAGCCCAGCCCCGAAGCGGCTCCGCCTTCTCCTCTCCAGCAGATCCTGGGCATAGACCCGAAGATACTCACGCTTGCGCTAAACGTCCTGGCTGAAGTGATGAAGTCAAGGGCTTCCGAGACCAAGGAGAAACCCGCAGCCGAGTCTCGGGCATCCGAGCAGGTATCACTACGGACGCCCTCCGTTGACTCTCGGCCCTCGCCGGCAGGGATGGCTAAGAGGCCCGGGACCCGGCTCCACAAACCGGGACTGGGGATCTACCGTTCCCCGCGTTCGACCATCCGCCCCTCGCCGCAAGGGACGACGCAGGAAAAGTGACATGCCGGCCCGGACCCTAGATCCGGGTCCTCGCATTCTCCCCGCCGTCATATCTCTCAAAAAAAGCGACTATCATGGAGTGGGTGCAAGCAGGAAGTTCTCCCGTCCGGGCGAAGCTATCCCTGCATCCTCGGGGGGAATGTCGCGTGGTTCTCAGGGTGAGAGCAGCTCTCATTGTGTTAGCCATTATGTTGTTCATCACCGGCATGCTCCTGGGTGTCCGGACCACTGAGGTCGCTCCGGTTATCGAGATGTACGACACGACAACCGCCGCGTCCATTCAGATGCCCGTGTTCTACGTGAATACAGACCGCAGAGCAGTCGCGCTCACGTTCGACATCTCTTGGGGTGACAAGACGCCGGACAAGG
>CAZRRG010000091.1:0-3536 GCA_964602455.1 uncultured Eubacteriales bacterium
TTACGGCGCCGCCGACCTGGTGGTCGGGCGCGCCGGAGGGATGACGCTCTCCGAAGTTACCGCGTTGGGTTTGCCCTCCGTCATCGTGCCCTCGCCGAACGTAGCCAACAACCACCAGGAGCACAACGCGCGGGCGCTCTCCGAGGCCGGCGCCGCCCTGGTTGTCAGAGAGGAAGGAGATGTCGCCGCGGTGGTTGCGCGAGAGGCCCTTGGGCTCCTTCGTGACGGGTCCCGCCTTTCGAGGATGAGGGAGGCCTCCCTGCGCCTGGGCAAACCGACCGCCGGTGAGTCCATCGCCCGGGAGCTCGTCAAGATGGCCCAGAAGGGCAGGTAACGCCCTGGTTCTTGCGTAGGCCGGGGACAAGCACTCCCACCCCGGGCGGGAGCCGCCCGGCGTCATCCGTCACAGATATGTGTTCCGGCGAATCCGGGGGAGGCGCGGTATGCAGACGATCCACTTCATAGCCATAGGCGGGCAGGGGATGTCGGGGATAGCCCGCATCATGCTCTGCCGAGGATACCGGGTGACCGGTTCCGACCTTCGAGCCAGCAATCTCACCAAAGACCTTCAGGACTTGGGAGCTCAAATTCACATTGGGCACAAAGCCGAGAACCTCGGCGATCCGGACATGGTGGTCGTATCCTCGGCCATCCACGAAGACAATCCTGAGCTGGCGCTGGCGAGATCAAGAGGCATACCTGTGCTTCATCGCATGGATGCTCTCCTCATGGCTGTGGAGGGAAAGCGCCTCGTGGCGGTAGCGGGATCGGCAGGGAAGACCACGACCACTTCCATGGTCGCGTGGATCCTGACCGGGGCCGGCATGGACCCCACTTACCTTGTGGGCGGCGAGTTCACTACCGAGGGCAACTCCCACATGGGCAGCGGCGAGTACGCGGTGTTCGAGACCGATGAGAGCGACGGGTCTTTCTTGAAGGTGCACCCGGACATCGCCATCGCAACCAACATCGACAACGACCACCTGGAGCACTGGGGCTCCATGGAGGCTCTGGAACAGGGGTTCTACAGGTTCCTGGATGGCGTCTCCGCTGGCGGAGTACGCATCGCTTGCGCCGATGACCCGCGGCTGCGGAGATACGCTCAGGACCGCGCGGGCGCCCAGACATACTCGACCGGCGGAACTCCCTCCACATGGCAGTGCAAGGACCTCCGGCACAAGGGATGGGGTTCGGCCGCGACCATCCTGCGTGATGGGCGGGAAGTGGCGTCGTTGGACCTCCTGGTTCCCGGCGTCCATAACGTGCAGGACGCTTTGGGAGCCGTCGCCGCGGCGTGCGCGGCCGGGCTCTCCCCGGAGGAGGCTGCTTCCCAGCTGTCCACGTTCCGCGGAGTGAAGAGGCGGCTCGAGAAGATAGGCGAGTTCGGCGGAGTCCTGGTGCTGGATGACTTTGCCCACCACCCAAGCAAGATCAAGGCGTCTATTGCGGCGGTAAGGTCGGTCTTGCCAGGGCGGAAGGTCATAGTCGTGTTCCAGCCCCATCGCTTTGCGCGGACAAGATTGCTCAAAGTGGAGTTTGGAGAGGCCCTGTCCGGCGCGGACAGCGTCTACGTGACCGGTATCTACGCGGGGCCGGGCGAGGATGAAGAGGCCGGCGTGTCCTCGGCCCTGATCTCCGAGGCGGTGGTATCTTACGGGCTGTCTGCCGTACGGCTTGTGCCGGACATGGCTTCTGCCGCCCGTGAGGCGGCCTTGGAGGCGCGCCCAGGTGACGTGGTGCTCACCGTCGGCGCCGGCGACATATGGACCACGCACAAAGTTATCGAAGATACGCTGCTAGGAAGAGGCCAGTAACCGTTAGTGCGGCTCCTTCGTAAAATGGTGGGCTCACCGGTTGAAAAACGTGCTTTCCGCCTGCCAGGAGAGTGGTGCGAGAATGTCTAGGTTCGTCATCGATGGTCCCGTCAGGCTGCGTGGCACAGCGCTGGCCGGAGGCGCCAAGAACGCGGTGCTGCCGATCATGGCGGCGTCGGTCATGGCGTCAGGCCCTTGCGTCCTGCATAATGCGCCTGACCTTACGGACGTGCGTACGATGGCGCTCATACTGCAAGACTTGGGAGCCAAGGTTGAGAGAACCGGGCCGGACGGATCCACCCTTATCATCGACCCCAGGACGATAGACAGGCATGTCGTTGATGAGATGCTGATGCGGCAGGTCCGCTCCTCAGTGTTCCTCATGGGGCCTCTGCTGGGGCGTTTGGGCCGCGTCCAGGTGTCCTACCCGGGGGGATGCGATATCGGCCAAAGGCCCATAGACCTTCACATCAAGGGACTAAAGGCTCTGGGAGCCTCTTTCCTGGAGGAGCACGGCCACATAATCGCCGGGCGGGACAGGTGGGAAGGCATAGACATCCACCTCGACATGCCGTCGGTTGGAGCAACCGAGAACATCATGATGGGCGCCTGCCTTGCTTCCGGAGTGACGGTGATCAGGAACGCCGCCAAGGAGCCGGAGATCGTCGACCTGCAGGGGTTCCTGAACTCCATGGGGGGCAAGGTCCGGGGAGCGGGCACCGACGTCATAAGGATCGAATGAGTGGACTCCCTAAGGGGGGCCGAGTACAGCATCATGGTCGACCGCATAGAGGTCGGCACCCTCATGGTCGCGGCGGCGATTACCGGCGGAGAGGTGCTCATACCGAACGCCGTCTCCGAGCATGTTCAGGCTGTTACCTCCAAGCTCCGCGAAGTCGGAGCGGAGGTCGTCTTCAACGGTCACGGAGTGCGCGTTACATCCAGGGGACGGCCACGGGCAACTGACCTCAAGACTTTGCCCTATCCTGGTTTCCCTACCGACATGCAGCCACAGATGATGGCCCTTCTGTCCATAGCCGAAGGCACATCGGTGATCACCGAGACCATATTCGACTCCCGCTTCAAGCAAGCCGAGGAACTGGGCCGCATGGGCGCCCGTATCCGGACCGAGGGTCGTACTGCTATAATTAAAGGTGTACCGGGGCTCTCGGGAGCGAGGGTCGAGGCCACGGATCTTCGCTCAGGCGCTTCACTGGTCCTGGCCGGTCTCTGTGCCGAAGGAAGGACCGTGGTCTGCGGAGTGCACAACGTTGACCGGGGGTATCAGAGGCTCGAACAGAAGCTGGCCTCCCTCGGAGCAAAGATAGCCAGAGTGGAGTAAGCGGCCGCGCCAAACGCCGCATCGTCCCTTGGAGAGTCGGGGGTCTTCGTGGCAAAGACTGACAAGACGACAAAGCCCGCCAGTGAAGGCAGAGGCCTTACCTATGGCCTGATTGTGTTCTTTTGCATGTTTGCCGGCGCGTTCTTCTTCCTCCGGTCCTCGTATTTCAACGTGCAGGAGTTCGTGGTAACCGGCGCGATTCGAGTGCCGACCGAAGAGATCGTGGCTAGGGCAGGACAAGATGCCAGTAACATTTTCGCCTTCGACTTGGACAAGGCCCAGAGCCTGATCGAGACACACCCGTGGATCGAGTCGGCATCGGCGAGCCGGCAGTTGCCCCACACGATCGTCCTCACTGTGGCTGAGCGAACCCCTATCGC
>CAZRRG010000091.1:3546-8463 GCA_964602455.1 uncultured Eubacteriales bacterium
GTGACTCGATATGGCTTGTGGACAAGTCCGGCCGGGTGTTGGGGGAGGACGACGGTACCTGGGAGGGCCTGGTTGCGCTGACCGGCCCTATACAGCAGGTGACTCCAGGTGAGTTCCTCGATCCGAAGAGCTACGGCTGGGGGCTGCGAATGCTTGCCTGTTTGGGGCCAGTATCCAGGGGGAAGCTGACGGAGATCAGTATACAGAACGATGAGGCTGCACTTATACTTGATGACGGATGCGAAGTCCTATTGGGCAAGGAAAAGAGCGACCCCGCTGTTCGCGCGTCAATACTGGAGTCGATATTGTTGGAACTCAAGGATGACGGAAGGATCGCGGAAAGGATCGACCTACGCTTTGACCGTCCTGCAGTAAGAGAGCAGTTTACGAATCCTCAGGGGAGGTGAACGCATTGAAAAGCCGCGGCTCGTGGGCTGCTTTGACCATCATTTTCATGCTTTTCGGCTTTATGTTGGCTACCCAATTCAGGGCGAGACCCCCGATTGCGAGCACCATCCAGTACCAGCGCGCCGAGGAGCTTTCCGTGCTCCTCAAGGTGACTGAGGAGCAGCGCGACGCTCTGGTTGCGGAGGTAGCGGCTCTACGCGACAAGATTACCCAGATGGAGGCCGGTATCGATCAGGAGAGGGTCCTCAAGGATGAACTCACCCGGGCCCGGGTGTTGGCAGGGCTCACTGAGGTAAAGGGACCCGGAGTAGTGATCGAGATGTCCGATTCCAACAAAGTGGCGCAACCCGGCCAGGACCCCAACGTGTTCCTTATACACGATAAGGACCTCCAGGACGTGATAAACGCCTGTTTCGGGGCCGGCGCCGAAGCGCTTTCAGTGAATGATCAGAGGTTTGTGTCCAAGACCGAGATTGTGTGCGCCGGCAACGTGATCATGATCAACGGCGTGCGTCTTGCTCCTCCGTTCAAGATCCTGGCTATCGGCGACCCGGCTACTCTGGAGAATGGTCTCAACATGCGCGGAGGGGTGGTCTCAAACCTGCAGTTCTGGGGCATTGACGTGAAGATCACCCAGCAAGCGGAGATCGTCGTCCCGGCATACAAGGGCAGCCTGGACTTCCGGTATGCCCAGCCCGTGCAGAAGGAGGCGGCCAGATAAATGTGGTTCCTGGTTGCCGGCCTACTTGCCGGGCTTCTGGTGGGACTCAACATGCCGTGGACGGTGCCCGCCATCCTTGCCAGGTACATGGCGGTGAGCCTCCTGGCGGGGGTAGACACCGCGATGGGCGGCCTTAGGGCCAGCCTCGAAGGCGAGTTTGACGTCACCATATTTGGGTCCGGCTTTGTGGGCAACGTGTTCCTCTCAGCCGCCTTTGTGTACATCGGGGATGTGCTAGGGATAGAACTCTACTTGGCAGCGGTCGTGGCCCTGGGCGTCAGGATCTTCAACAACCTGGGCCGCATCAGGCGCCACTTAGTCAGCCAGTGGACACGTGAGGAGCGCAGCCCTGAGGACAAATAGAGGGATTTTCCGCGGTTCGTGGAAAGAGTAGCGAGAACGTAGGAAGGTGGGTGGCGAGAGGCATGGCAGCAGAAGACCTAAGATATGCCAATCTGAAGGTGATCGGCGTCGGCGGAGGAGGCTCCAACGCCGTGAATCGCATGGTCGAGGCAGGTATCAAGGGCGTCGACTTCCTGGTTGTGAACACCGATGCGCAAGCGTTGAACTTGGCTTTGGCGCCGACCAAAGTGCAGATAGGGCAGACTCTGACCCGAGGGCTCGGCGCAGGCGCCAATCCCGAGGTAGGCCAGAAAGCCGCCGAGGAGTCCCGTGACGAGATCATCGAGCACCTGAAAGGTGCCGACATGGTCTTTATCACAGCGGGAATGGGTGGCGGCACCGGTACCGGAGGGGCTCCGATTGTCGCCCAGTGCGCTAAGGAAGTTGGCGCGCTCACCGTCGGAGTGGTCACGAAGCCCTTCTCCTTCGAGGGGCGCAGGCGCATGAACGTTGCCATGCAGGGCATCGCCAACCTGCAGCAGAACGTGGATACTCTCATCGTTATACCCAACGACAGGCTCCTCCAGGTGGTCCAGCGCGACACGTCTATCCTTGAGGCCTTCAAGATCGCAGACGACGTGTTGCGCCACGGCGTCCAGGGGATCTCGGACCTGGTCATGGTCCCGGGCCTCATCAACCTGGACTTTGCCGACGTCCGTACCATCATGATGGACACCGGTTCAGCCCTCATGGGCATCGGCATCGGCCACGGCGAGAACAGAGCTGTTGAGGCGGCCAAGCAGGCTATCTCGAGTCCGCTACTCGAGACCGGCATCGATGGAGCCCGTGGAGTCCTCATGAACATAACCGGCGGTCCCGACCTCGGACTGTTCGAGGTCGACGCCGCCACTGAGATAGTGATGCAGGCGGCTGACCCCGACGCCAACATCATCTGGGGCGCGGTAATCAACAACGACCTCACCGACACGGTCCAGGTCACGGTCATAGCTACCGGGTTTACGGCCGCGCGAAAAGGGGTCCTGATCGGGAGAGGCGACCCAAGAGACCAGGTGGCATCTACCTCAACCGTGCCGCCCAGGATTGAGACCAAAGACCTCCTTGAAGTGCCAATCTTCTTGAGGAGACAGAAACCGGTAGAAAAGCCCCGGTAAAAGATCCCAGGCTCTGGACAACTTAAAACAAGGTTCTTGTGAGTCACCCTGTATGATCTCAGCCAGGGACGGCCCGGCGGCGTGACATAAAGCCGGGACATCCCGCATAGAGATGGCCATGCGGGGTGATCGCCTTTTATGGTGAAGTACGTTTACGCGGACGTGCTCTTCGCGATTAACCTCCTAGTCAACTACCTCATCTTGCTGGCAGCCGGGAAGCTTTCCGGCCGGGAGGTTAGGCGCGGAAGGCTCGCGATAGCCGCGGCCGCCGGCGGGGCGTACGCGGTAGCGTCAGTGCTGCTTCCTCTGTCTGCGGCTTTCTCCCTCCCTGCGAGGCTGGCTTTCGGCCTGTTCATGGTCGCTTTTTCCTATCCGGGCCGGACACTGCAGTCCTTCGCCGGCGTTGCCTTCTCTTTCTACCTATGCTCCGGCTTAGCCGCAGGCACCGCCATGGCGCTCCAGAACTACCGGGTGGCGTCGCTCATCAAGGGGACCATCCAGCCTGCCGACAGCGGCGTGGTCCGGTGGTGGATAGTTGCCGCGTCGCTGGCCGCGCTATGCTCGCTGCCTGTGATCACAAGACTGGGCGGGTACCAGCCGGGCAAGCCTTTGCCTCTCCTGCGCCTCGAACTCTCGATATCGGGACGGAGACTGGGCCTCACGGGCTTGGTCGACACAGGCAACAACCTCCGTGATCCGGTTTCAAACCTGCCAGTAATAGTGGTGGATTGGGAGCCACTTCGCAGCGTCATGCCAGGCGAGGTATCCGCGTTCTTCTCTTCCACCTGGGAGAGCATGCCGGAGAGCCTTGCGCGGTCCCCTATGGGCAAGAGGCTCCGGCTGATCCCCTACGAGAGCCTCTCCGGCAAGAAGAGCGTGCTCCCCGGGTTCCGCCCAGATCAGCTTGTCATCCTCGGGAAGGGCGGGCACAGGGTGCGCAAAGACGCGATCGTGGGCGTTATCAGCGAGCGGCTAAGCCCCAACGGACTCTATCAGGCCTTGCTTCACCCTGACTTAGTGAACCTCTAGGTACTCGAGGAGGTGCCGTTCTTGCGATCTCTTGGAGAACTGTGGGACGGGGTGACCCGGACCTGGAGCCGGCTCCTCCGCTGGCTTGGGATCGGCAACCGCATCGACTACATCGGCGGCGCGGAGGCCCTTCCTCCGCCTCTCAGCCAGGAAGAAGAGGGTCTTCTGCTCTCGCGACTCCGCGGAGGAGACGTGGACGTCAGGTCCACGCTGATCGAGCGGAACCTCCGCCTGGTGGTATACATCGCAAAGAAGTTCGAGAACACCGGCATACCGATTGACGACCTGGTCTCCATCGGTTCCATCGGACTCATAAAGGCCGTCTCCACTTTCGACATCGGCAAGAATATCAAACTGGCAACATATGCCTCCAAGTGCATCGAAAACGAAATCCTGATGTACCTCCGGCGCACCATAAGGTCCAAGGCCGAGGTCTCTTTCGACGAGCCGCTAAACGTCGACGGGGAAGGAAACGAGCTGTGCCTGTCCGACGTAAAGGGCACCGCCGAAGACGTAATATACGGCGATCTGGAGAAAGAGGACGACCGCGAAGTGTTACGTTTCGTCCTTGGGCGCCTTCCCTGGAGGGAAAGGACCATAGTCGACCTCCGGTTTGGACTTCGTGACGGCGTTGAGCGCACGCAAAAGCAAGTGGCAGATATGCTGGGCATATCCCAGTCCTACATTTCCCGCCTGGAGAAGAAGATAATGCAGCGGCTCCACCGCGACATAGTCGGGTTCCAGTAGATTCTTCCTGTATATCCCCAGCCCAACGCGGCAATACTTATTTTGATTTGTATAACTAAAATATGGAAATGGGCCGGGGGGACTCCGATCTTTGAACAAGGTCGAAATATGCGGCGTTAACACCAGCAAACTGCCAGTCCTGTCGTCTGCTAAGATGCGGGAGCTTTTCATCGCAAAGAACAACGGCGATGAAGCCGCCAGGGAGAAGCTGGTGGGCGGCAACTTGAGGCTTGTATTGTCAGTCATCCAGCGTTTCACAAACCGCGGCGAGTACGTCGACGACCTGTTTCAAGTGGGATGCATCGGCCTCATGAAGGCCATCGACAACTTCGACCTCGGGCAGAACGTGAAATTCTCCACCTATGCCGTCCCCATGATAATAGGGGAGATCAGGCGGTACCTTCGCGACAACAACCCCATCCGCGTATCCAGGTCCCTGCGCGACGTCGCCTACAAGGCCCTTCAGGTGAGAGATACCCTCATCTCGCGCCTGGGACG
>CAZRRG010000092.1:0-8399 GCA_964602455.1 uncultured Eubacteriales bacterium
TGGGGGGTCAATTCCATTCCGGCGCTATGGGGTCAATTTACCACCGGCGCTAACAAAACTGGCCCCTGAAGTGTTTAGCAAGGTATATGACCGCTTGTTCAACGGACCCGTCACTCACCAGGCAATCGGGGAGATCATCGAGTTCTGCCATGAGTACCTTAGAGGCAAGACCGCCGAGGTATACCGGCCAGTCCTTACGTACTTAAGGGAGCACGGGACACTGAGGGACTTCTCGCTAAAAACAAGGAGCCACGGGTTCGGGATAAACTACGAGTGGCTGTACCGCATGGGTATTGTCGACATCCACGTTGAGCCCATCAAGATAAACAACCACACCGAAGACTTCTATCGGATCGAGTACAAGGCTAGAGAAGAGTACGTTGACTCTCCAGGCTATCTCCACAATGAACGCCGCTCGGAGTAGGGGGTATGACGCCTTGGAGCGCAGCATTAGGATAAACGGAGCTAGAGAGCACAATCTAAAGGACATTACCGTGGAGATACCCCACGGCAAGCACACGGTTATAGTCGGGGTCAGCGGCTCAGGCAAGTCCACTCTTGCCTACAACGTCATCTACGCCGCAGGACACAAACGCCTGCTCGATTGTCTTTCCGAAGAGACAAAGAGACTCACAAGCCATCTCAAGCAACCCGACGTGAACTTCATCGAAGGCCTCACGCCCGTGATCAGCATGAAGCAGGAGAAGCCGCGGAGTAACCCCAGGGCGACACTAGGTACCCTTTCAGAGATCAGCACGTACCTTCGTTACCTGTACTCTCTTGTCGGCGAGGCCAGCTGCCCTTTCTGCAATAGGACCTATCCGGTGAGGCCGTTTCACTACTTGGCCAGGGAACTGGAAAAGCTGCCGGAGTCGACCACCGTCGAAGTGCAGTTCCCCATCTACAAGAGCGCGCAGAAGAAGTACGACGAGTTGTTCTCTGAACTGAGGAGAAGAGGCTACGAGCGGATTGAGGTAGACGGCGAACGAAAGGACTTGCGGGACTGGATATCGATGGAGAAGGAGCCAGGACTGATAACGGTTGTCTCTGACAGGTTCCAAATACGCAAAGAGCTGTCCAAGAGCGATATACAGATCCTGCAGAACTCGCTCCGGCATGGAGAAGGGTTTCTCCGTATTGTCATCCCGGATCCGCGCGATAGAGAAGAATGCGCGTGGTTTTTTGAAAAGCACGGGTGCCCGGAACACGGAATGCTTACATCAGGTATCCTGCCTTCGTTCTTCTCGTTCAACGATCTCAACAGCTGCTGCGAAGACTGCCACGGCACCGGGATAAGAAAGGTCGCGTATCCGTCAACTTTGGTACAGAACAAGAGGAAATCCTTAAGACAAGGGCCTTTCTACTCTCAGGTCTTGGATACCAGGCAACCTTTCCATTACATGCGCATGTACAGTCTCGCCAGACATTACGGCTTTTCATTTGACGAGCCTTTTGAGAACTTGCCGTCATGGGCTAAAGACATCATCTTCTACGGGACAAGCGGCGAGACGTTTCCCCTGTTGAGGCCCGAGGGATACGAGAAGGAAATGCCGGGTTACACTCCAAGGGTCGGTGAGAAGGTAGATTTCGAAGGTCTGGTTACCAGGATAAACAGGCTATACCGCAACAAGGAGCGGACCGAGCTTTCTGAAGCGGAAGAAGCCTTTTTCGACAGGTTCATGATAGATGAGGTCTGCGGATCGTGCCGTGGGACCAGATTGAAGCCGCACCGGAACCATGTGCACGTTAGTGGCTACAGCTTCTACGACCTGGGCAACTTGGAACTAGAGGACTTGCGGGCGTTCATTGAAGGCCTGGAGATCCCGTACGACAAGACAGATGCCCTGGTACCTGTGCTGCATGAAATAAGGGCAAGGTTAGACTCCCTCATCAAGATCGGCCTGGGCTATCTCTCCCTGAACCGGCGAGCCGACTCCCTTTCGGGAGGCGAATACCAGCGAGCACGCCTCGCCGGGCAGATAGGTTCCGGCCTCATGGGACTAACCTACATCATCGACGAGCCGTCTGTCGGCTTGCACGGCACGGACAACGCGAGGATCATCGCTCTCTTGGAGGAGCTCCGGGACCAAGGAAACACGGTCATCACCATCGAGCACGACCTGGACATCATTGGAGAGGCTGACTACGTGGTTGAACTTGGGCCAGGGGCCGGCACCGGTGGAGGTGAGCTGATAGCCTGCGGGACGGTTGATGAGGTGAAGCAGAACGAGAGATCCGTCATAGCGCCTTATCTAGGGTGTAGGGATAACCGCCTGCGTAGGACACAGGCAGCCACGGAGAAACCGGATTGCATCAGGATCCTCGGGGCCCAAGCCAATAACCTGAAAGACATCGACGTGGTGATCCCTCTCGGAAGACTGGTCTGCGTGACCGGCGTCTCAGGATCGGGCAAGAGCTCACTCATAATAGAGGTCCTCTACAAGGCCCTTTGGTCGTCACTGCACGACCCTCGTGCTATCCCCGGCAAGCACCGTGGAGTTCAAGGAGTGGAAAAGATAAAGGACGTCTACTGCATAGACCAGTCCCCCATCAGCAGGTCAAAGACGTCGATACCGGCCACGTACATCGGAGTCTTTGATGCCCTAAGAAAGGTCTTTGCCGGCAGTGACTCCGCCAGGAGGCACGGCATTGCAGACCTATCGTTCTTCTCTTTCAACTCCAAAGGAGGATGTCCGTCCTGCAAGGGCCTAGGGTACATAGATACTCATATCCACTACTTGGGGGATCTGACGACCATGTGCCCTGTCTGCAATGGAGCTCGGTACACCCCTGAAGTGCTGGAGGTCCTGTACAAGGGCAAGAACATCGCGGAAGTGTTGGGTCTCACAGTCGATACAGCCCTTTCCCTGTTTGAGGAGAACCCGTACATCCATAACAAGCTGAAGCATGTGCATGACCTTGGATTGGGCTATATGACGCTGGGACAGCAGATAAGCACCGTATCCGGAGGCGAAGCGCAGCGGCTCAGGCTCGCCAAGGAAATAAGCAAGATACGTGGGAAGAAGAACATGCTGTACATCATGGATGAGCCGACGACGGGTCTTCATTCTAAAGACATAAGCAGGCTCCTTACAGCCATTCGGACGATCGTTGACAGGGGCAACACGGTCATAGTCATAGAGCATAACCCCGATGTAATCACGAGTTCGGACCACATCATTGATCTGGGACCCGAAGCGGGAAAACGCGGAGGAGAAGTGGTCGCGCAAGGGACTCTTCAGGAGATCCTGGAGTGCCCGCAGTCAAAAACCGGCCAGTACCTGAGATCCTATCTGGGCATTGGCCTCAGTTAATGGTCATCTAGTGGTCATGCTCCTCGTACTCTGCCTTGAACGCCACCACGCTGCCGGCACCGGCATCCGCCTCCGCCAGTCCGGGGATCATCCTGGCCTCCCTGGCCATCCTCTCAGCGTATGTACCGTATCCCCTGGAAGGGTCGTTCACAAGGACGTGGGTCACCGCGCCTACCAGCACCCCGTCCTGGATTATGGGGCTGCCGCTCATCCCTTGCACGATGCCGCCGGTGCGCTGCAGCAGCCTTTCATCGGTGACCCGCACGACGAAGCCCTTGGATGCCGTGCCGCCCGAAAAGAGCTGCTCGATCTCGATTGAGAATTCCTCGATTGTGGTGCCGTCGATGGTTGTGAGGAACGTGGCGGGCCCGCGCTTTACCTGGCTCTCAAATCCTAGGGGGATCGGCTCAGAGTAGTAAGGGTTTCCCAACGGTACCCCCAGCACTCCGGTTATCCCGCAGGGACCGTTCTGGAGGATCGAACCTATTACGTCCTCCCCTTCCACGAACGTCCCCATAACCTCGCCCGGCGCCCCTTTGCGGGACGGCTGCACTCCGGTCACCGTCGCCCTGACGATCTGGCCCTGCTTCATCGCGGCGGGTTTTTGGGAATCGGTCTCGGAGATAACGTGGCCAAGAGCGGTGTACAACCCGGTCTCTGGCTCATAGAACGTCAAGGTGCCCACGCCTGCCAGGGTGTCCTTCACCAATATGCCGATCTGGTAACCCCCATTGCGGTGTTTCACCGGAGCGAGGTTGCGGCGGATCGTGGAGCCGTCGGGCTTCTCGATGAGGAGGTCAACCCATTCACCGGCGCGTCCGGCCGCTTCCACCAAGATGGCCAGTTCCTCTTTGGTCGAGAGCGGCTTGTCGCCCGCCGATATGATAGTATCACCCGACTCGATGCCTGCCGACTTGGCCGGCCAGGTCTCTCTCCCGTCCACCGTCACGACCGGCGATAGTCCGGTAACTACCAGTCCGGTACTCCGGAGTATGACGCCTATGGAGTGCCCTCCGGGCACGACCATCATTCGGTCTGTAACGACAAGTGACACTCGCCGCAGGGGCAAGAACCCGAAGAGTTTGAACTCAACCGCGTACTCCCCGGCCTGCCCGGTGTCCATGGTTAGCCGGTTCGGCAGCTTGGCCCACGGGTGGGATTCGACCCGGGCGGCGCCGTTGGAGTACACCGAAACAACTGGGAAACCGGTATCTATGGTGAAGTCCTGACCCGTGAATACTGTTACGGCTTCAGGAAACGAAAACGCGATTCGAAATGCGCCGGACAGGCAGATCATCACGACCAGAACCGAGAGGGTGACTCCCAGGACCGCGCCGGACCTTGTTCTTCGCACCGGAACTCCGCCCCCTTCGGCTGGCCAGTATCCCTTACCGAGCCGGTATCTCGGGCCGGCATCTCGGCTTAGTCTCTCGGCTGACCTAACATCGTTGTGCCAGCCGCCTCATAGGCGACTGACACGAGATTAAGGTTTACCGTAAGAGGCGCTTTTATGACCGTGGATGATGGCAGAGTCCTAGGACTTGCAGGAAGGATTGTATGAAGATTTGTAAGCGGCGGAGGCGCGGAGCATCTCTTTTGCGTGCTCCAAAGATATGTCGAGGGACCCGCCGGAGAGCATCCGCGCTATCTCGGCGGCCCTTTCATCACCGTCAAGCCGGCGGACCGACGCAAAGGTCCTGCCGTCCCTTTCTTCCTTCGATACCAAAAAATGGTTGTCTGCAAGAGCGGCGATAGACGCCAGGTGAGTAACGCACAGGACCTGGTGGCTTCGCCCCAGCTGCCACAACCGCTCTGCTACAGCCTGACCGGCGTTGCCGCCGATACCGGCGTCTATCTCGTCGAAAATGAGAGTCGGGACCGGATCCACTGCCTCCAGGTGCGACTTCACCGCCAGCATCAGCCTCGAGAGTTCCCCTCCCGAAGCGACCTTATTGACCGGCATCGGTTCCTCTCCCGCGTTGGCGGAGAACAGGAACTCAACGCGATCGAAGCCGCGGGGGCCCGGTTCTTGGTCCCTCGAAAGCCGCACGGCAAACCTGGCGCCGGGCATCCCGAGGGTCTGAAGGCTCCTCGAGACGTCCAGCTCCATCGCCCGTGCGATGTCTGTGCGTATGGCCGTAAGGGTCTCTCCCAGGCGTTCCATGTCCTTGCAGAGGACCTCGTCCTCGGCCCGCAATTTGGCCAGGGTTTCGTCCGCGTTCTGCAGTTCGTCCAGTCTTTCCCTAGATGCCGCCCCGTACTCCAGGATTCGCTGGATGCTCTCGCCGTACTTGGACTTGAGGCGCTGGATGGTGTCTAGCCGCTCTGAGACAACCCTGAGGCGCAGGGGATCGGCAGCGAGACGCTTCCGGTACTCTCTCACCAGGTCAATGGCCGCCTCCATCTCAAAGACAACCTGCTCGACGGATGAGAGGGCTTGTCCCACCGCGGGGTCTATCGAGGCAATCTTTCGCAGTTCAACGGCAGCTGTGTCGATCGCCTCTTTGGCAGATCTACCTGAGTTCCGGCTGCCCTCATAGAGCGCTTCGTAAGCGCGGTTCCACAGATCGATGAGGCGCTCCTGGGAGGACAGCACCGCGAACTCCTGCCTGAGTTCGTCTTCTTCTTCGGGCCGCAATTGTGCGTCCTCTATCTCCTGGACCTGGTACGAGAGAAGGTCGATCTCCCTCTGCCGTTCCCGGTCTCCCTTGCCCAAGTCATCTATCTTCCGGCTCAGGGCTTGCCTTTGGCGGTACAGGTCGGTGAACGTCCGCCGGTGGGGTTCCAGGGCATCCCGGCGGAGACTGTCCAGGATCGCGAGGTAGTTCTGGGGCCGGAGCAGCGAGTGGTGTTCCTGCTGCCCGTGGATGTCAACCAGGCGGCTACCCAGTTCCTGGATCATGGCGGCGGTGGCTAGCCGGCCGTTTACTCGCAGGTAAGACCTGTCGGCCAGGATATCTTTCTGTAGGACTACCTCGGGAGAATCTTTCGTAGCGTCGTAGAGCGGATCATCGGGATCCAGCGCAAACCCCTGAGGCAGATCGGCGATCATCTCGACAATCGCCCTATCTTCTCCCGACCTCAAGAGGTCTCTGGAAGTGCGTTGCCCCAGACATGCAAGAACGGCTCCTACCACCATGGACTTTCCGGCGCCTGTCTCGCCGGTGAAAACTGTAAGCCCTTCCCCGAGATCCAGGCGCACCTCGGAGAACAAGCCGAAGTTCCTGATGGAAAGGTAGGAGATCATAGGCTACAGACCAGCCATCTTCCTGAGCGTTTCCAGCATTTCTTGGGCAGAGGTTGTCTCCCTAACAACGCACAACACCACGTCGTCACCTGCAACCGTGCCGAGCATCCCGGGAAGCTTAAGGGCATCGATAGCCTCGCCGACCGCAGAGGCTGTGCCGTCCAGGGTCTTCACAAGGACGATGTTGCCCGACTTGTCCATATCGAGACAGCAGTCAGTAAAGAGCCTCCTGAACCGTTCGCGGTAGACCAGGGACGGGTCGCCCGGCATCAAGGCATACTTGTACCGGCCGTCCTCGGATGGGACTCTGACCAGGTTCAACTCCTTGATATCCCGTGACACCGTTGCCTGGGTCACGTTGATCCCTTCGCGGGCCAGCGCCTCACAAAGGGCCTCCTGACTGGTAATCACGTTCTGGGATACGAGCTCGACGATCCTTACTTGTCTCTTGGACTTCATCTGAATGCCTCCCGGTGCCTCGCTATTTCGAACTCACGGTTACCGCGGAAGCCTATCTGCCCCTTCCTTCATCTTGCGTCGCAGTACGTCGTAGAACGACCACTCCTTGCGCCGCAGAAGGATCACTCGGAGACCGGTCGTATACACCCTTACCCTGTCGCCCGCAAGCAGCGGCAGAAACTCCTGCCCATCGATAGAAAGCGAGGTTGACCGGCTTGGCTCGGATACTTCGATCTCGCAGGGCTCGGAGGACGGCAGAACTATGGATCTTGAGTACAGCGTGTGCGCGCAGACCGGCGTCACCAGCATAGCATCGATCTCTGGAGACATGAGCGGGCCGCCCGCGGACAACGAGTACGCAGTAGAGCCGGTCGGGGTGGCCACGATAACCCCGTCGGCAAAGTAGGTGTCCACTTCGTTTCCGTGGACTCGCAGCTTGAGCGCCGTCATACGCCCGAACGGGCCTTTCACGACAGCAGCCTCATTCATGGCGATGCTCTTGTACACTCTCTCGCCGTCGCGGATGACCTCGGCGGTCAAGATTATCCTCTCGTCCCTCTTGCAGTCTCCGCTCATGAACAAGGGCAACACGTTGAACAAATCCGCGGACTCCACTTCCGTAAGGAAGCCAAAGTGCCCGAGGTTCACGCCGAGGAGGGGAACCTCCATAGGGCCAAGGACCCTGGCAGCGGCCAGAAGCGTACCATCACCGCCGAGCACGATGCTGAAGTCTACACCGTGCGCCCATTCCTTAAGCGGCAAAGACGCGGTGGGGTAACCAAGAACGGTAGCCACGCATGGCAGAAGGTAGCAGCTGTGCCCTCTTTCCGTGAGCCAGTCCAGGATCCTTCCCGTGAGATCCCGGCTGCCCTGCTTCTCTAGATTCGGGTAAATCCCTATTCTTCTCCCCGCGCCGCTTTGGTCCATTCTCCATCCCCGAGCGCTTCCCGCACTCTCTCGGCTATAGACTTTGCGTCCAGGCGATATACCTCCCTGAGCTTCGCCTGAGACCCGTGCTGCAAGAACTCGGCCGGCAGCCCTATCTTGTGGACCTTTGCGCCCAGCGGGGCGAGAGCGTCCACCACTGCCTGCCCGAAGCCGCCCACCACTACGTTCTCCTCAAGCACGAAAACCGGGGTCTTGGCGGCCAAAGCTGAGATCGTCTCGACATCCAGCGGCTTGGCGAACCGGGCGTTCACAACTCCGCATGAAATGCCCTGTTCACGCAGGGCCGCGGCAGCCTCGAGTGCCGGAGCGACCATGCTCCCCAGGGCTACCAGATTCACTTGGCTACCGGTACTCAGTACCTCCGCCCGCCCGAGCGGGAGGACCTCCGGCGCCAGAAGCGCGTCCCGGTAGTCTACTCCAACAGCCGCTCC
>CAZRRG010000093.1:0-8041 GCA_964602455.1 uncultured Eubacteriales bacterium
ATATACCACGGTTCGAACCACTATGGAATAACACATAGGCTTTCGCTCCAAGGGAAATGCTGAACTGAAAGCATGTCACATTTGGCCGGGTGATAGAGTGCCGAAGGTCCCCAACTTCTTCACGATCGTGAAGAGGGTCTTCACGCCGCCCAAAGGGAAGCCCGAGCGGATGACTTTCTCATTGGGAAACCGCTCGATTCACGGCGAGGAGCCTCCCCGACCTTCGGAGCAGATATCCAAGGAGAAAGGAAAGGACAAAGTTCCCCTGTCCCACGACACAAAGGAGAACGTGAATCTCCTGAAGGATGCCTTCCACGTGCCGGGGTCCTCCGACGTCGTGTTCCGCGACGTTATATGCGCTATACCCAGGGTGCAGGTGACCATAGCCTACATAGAGGGCCTGGCGTCTTCGGACAAGATCCTGGCCTCGATACTGCAGCCCATTATGCTCCTCTCCCCGATCCGCAAAGGAGGGGAACGAAATCCGGTGGATCAGCTTCGGAACGCTCTCCTGGCCAACGGGCAGGTGGAAATCAAGGACACTCTGGAGGAACTGGTCGTCGCGATGATCGGCGGGGACACCGTCGTCTTCATCGATGGCCACAGGCGAGCTTTGGTCGTGGAGACCAAGGGCTGGGAACACCGGGCCGTCTCCCAAGCGGTATCCGAGAGAATCGTGAGAGGACCGCAGCAAGGCTTCGTGGAGGTGATGAGGGTCAACACGGCCCTCATCAGATCGATTCTCGCCACTCCCGACCTCGTGGTAGAAAACGTGGACCTGGGGGTGCGTGCCAGGAACAAGTGCGCTCTCCTCTACGTGGAAGGCATCATAAACCCTAAGATCGTGAGAGAGGTGCGCCGGCGGCTACACGGGATCGATACTGCCGAGATCCTCACTAGCGGTACGCTGGAGCAGTACCTGGAGACAACCCACAATCTACTGCCAACGGCCCTTAGCACGGAGAGACCGGATCGCGTGGCCCACTTCCTCATGATGGGCGCCTGCGCCGTGCTCGTTAACGGGGATCCTTTTGCCCTGGTCATGCCGGCCACTTTCTTCACGTTTCTCCACAGTCCCGAGGACAACTACATGAGGTGGCCCTACGGAAACTTGCTGCGCCTCATCCGGATCGTCGCCCTGTTTCTTGTGGTTTACATGCCGGGCCTCTACGTCGCGGTGCTGAGTTACCATCCCGAGCTGATCCCCACCGTGCTCATACGGTCAATAGCGGCGAGCAGGGAACCGATCCCGGTTCCGCTGTGGGTCGAAGTGGTCATCATTTTCCTCAGCTTCGAGCTCATCCGGGAGGCGGGCATACGCATCCCCTCACCCATCGGTCCAACGATAGGCATTGTCGGGGCGCTCCTCATCGGCGAGGCGGCGGTTGCCGCGTCGGTGGTGAGCCCTATCCTGGTCATCGTCGTGGCCATCACCGCGGTAGCTTCCTTCACCGTCCCGAGCCAGGAGTTGGCCATGTTCACCAGGCTGGCTACCCTTATTTTCATAGCTGTTGGGTCCACCATGGGACTTCTGGGGATCGTGGCTCTTTCTTACATGATGCTGGTTCAGGGATTCTCCATGCGCAGCATGGGGGTACCCTACTTCTCGCCCTTCACTCCCAACCGTCCCGGGTTCGGCTTCGGCATCCCCGTTATCCCTCCGTGGCAGTCTGGGCGGCGACCGGCCGAGGTTCGCCCGGTTGACATCGTCCGGCAACCTAAGCAGGCCAGACTGTGGGACAAAGGGCAAGTGCTGTCGGAACCGGACCGGTTCACTTGGTCAACGAAAGGAGGGACCGGTGACGAGCAGCACTCCAAGGGGGAATCCACAGAGGAGCAAGCCCAGGATGAAGCAAAACGACAAGATGAACGCGGCAAGCTCTAGAAACGGACTCCAGAATGGGACACAGGACAACTCTCCGCCCGACGAACTGGGCGGCGACTTCGTTCGTCAGGGTCACATCAGCGGAAGGCAGTTCATGTTCATGCTCGCCTTCCTGATGGGCACCAAGGTTCTCTACATGTTCCCAACGGTAATGGTGACCAAGTCGGGGTCCTCAGCCTGGATAAGCATTGCGGTAGCGGCTGTGCTGGGCCTCGCCGGCCTCTGGGGCTGGATCCTGTGGGCAAACCTCACGGGCGCGGAGGGGTTTGTAGCATCGCTGCGCAAGACCTGCGGCAGGCTGTTGGGAGACGCCATTGCCCTGGCTGGCCTGGCAATCCTGATCGCGGCGACGGGCTGGACGGCGAGGTTGTTCGCGGGCGGGGCCGTGGTCGGCATCTTGCCCGAGTTTCCGATAGAAGCTGTAATCTGGACCTCGTTGATCGCCGGACTCTACGGCGCCTGGCTGGGCATTGAGGCTGTGGGCCGCGCAGCCGGGTTCTTCTTCTGGCCGACCGTTGTCTCCTTTGCCGGTGTCATTGCAAGCATGTGGGGAGAGTTTGAGCCCCAGTACCTCACCCCCATCTGGGGCCTGGGTGTGGGCAATACCATACTTCAGGGCGTATTGAGCGCCGGAACGTTCGGTGGGATTGTGGCAGTAGGCGTAATGAAGCCTTACGTGAGGGACCATCGTGAACTGGGCAGCAGGAGCGCTTTCGGCCTCCTTATCGCCGCTGCGGTGCTCGTGATCGGACTCCTGTTTGTTGCCGGCGTCTTCCCATATCCAATGAGCACCGATAAGGCGGATCCGCTCGGCGTTATGGCCAGAGCGGTCTACCTTGGCCGTTTCATCCAACGCATAGAGGCGCTCTTCATCTTCGTCTGGCTATTTAGCACCAGTGTGCAGCTGAGTTTCCTCTTCGCCATTATCCTGGCTCTCGTATCCGAACTGTCGGGTACCGGTACGTACCGGCCCTTTGCTCCTGGCATGGCTGTACTCACCTTTGCCATCGCCGCCCTCCCCCCTAGCATGCTAAGGGCGGGTCAGCTGATGGACAGGTATTTCACCACGACTGCCGGAAGCGCCCTTGTTTACCTTGGATGGGTGCTGTACGCCATAGCCAGAGCGCGAGGAATGAAGCCTAGCACGGTTCCCAAGGATGGTGAAGTTCCCCATGGCGTTCCGTCCGCCAAGCAGAAAAGCCGTAATTGAGCCTCGTGGCGCGCTTCGGGCGCTGTTGCTGATCCTCCTGGTCTTGTGCCTCAGCCTGGTGCCCGGGTGCTGGGGCAAGCGAGAGCTTGAGGACCGCGCGTTTGTGACCCTCCTGGGCATAGACCACGCGTCTGATGGGCGGATCCTCGCCACTGCTCTCGTTTCGCTTCCTGCGGGCAGGGCGGGAAGCAACATGGGGAGCGGCACCGCGTCTTCCGCCACGCTTCTCCTGTCGGCTGCCGGCAACAACATCGAAGAAGCCCTGGGCGAGATGGAGTATTTTAGCTCCAGGGAGCTCAACAGCGTCTACATGGCCTTTGTCATCCTGGGCGAGGAGTTCGCCCGCACGGATGTAGGCCCTGTCGTCGATGTCTTCTCCCGGCACCTCCACTACAAGCCCAACACGCTCTTGGCTGTATGCAAAGGAAAAGCCTACGACTTCCTCAAGGAGTTTAAGCCTCAGCAGGAGAGCCAGCCGCCCGAGTACCTCTGGAAGCTGGTCGATACCGGTCACACCGGCATGGGTTCCTGCCCTATGACAACCATGCACGACCTGAAGGTAGGCTACATCACGCTAGGAGAGGATCCTTGGGCGCCCTACTTCGAACTCGTGCCTTACGGCCCGGCAGAGGCGGGATCGCTAGAGACCGGTGGAGGGGCGGCTGAAGGTGGCGAAGGGGAACAGCAAGGCCAACAAGGGAGTGACCTCAAGACCGCCCGGCTTGCCGGCACTGCTCTCTTCGCCAAGTCCGGAGATGCCTACGGCATGGTCGGGATCCTGGACCATTGGGAATCCATGGCCGTGCTTCTGATGCGCGGCGAGGTCGAGAGGGGCTTGCTTCACATCCAGTATCCCGGCGCGCCGGAAACCCAGGCGACCCTGGTGCTTCATCACGCCGACCGCAACCTTTCCCTTGAGGTGCTTCCCGAGGAGGCCCGAGCCCGCTACCGCATTTCGGTAACGACCTCGGTCTCAGAAGTCCCAGCGGGGGTGACTCCTCTGCCGGAGACGTCTCGGGAGTACCGGGAGGCAGTCGTAGCTACCGCCGAACAGCAGTTGAAGACCCTCCTCGAGAGAACCTTCAAGAAACTGACCCTCCTCGGATGCGATGCCGTTGCCATGGGTTCCCACGCACAGACTTCATTCCGTACCTTTCCTGAGTGGGAGGCTTACAACTGGCACCAGCGGTTCCATGAGTGCAAGGCAGAGTTCGACGTTAAGGTGCACATCTTCACCTCCGGCTTCACGGTCGTAAGGCCCGTACCGAAGTGAGTTGGTAGGAGCTTCCTGGAGGAACGACTCTCCGTGGCGCCGAAAAGCAGGGCAGGAGATGGTTCCGACGAGAGCGCCACGACGTGGAGACAAAGAACTAGCCCGGTCCCGTGAGTTGTACGCTTGGGAGAGGCGACTGAGGGAAGCCCACCATTACATAGCCGGAGTTGACGAGGTTGGGAGAGGCCCGATGGCAGGGCCTGTGGTGGCGGCCGCAGTCATCTTGCCACAGTCTCCCCTGGTTGCCGGCATCGATGACAGCAAGAGGCTGTCACCCGCAAAGCGTGAACGCGTCTTCACCGATATCCTCGAAAACTGCGTTTCTTTCGGGATCGGCGTGCGCTCCGCCCGGTTCGTCGACGAGAAAGGCATTGCCGAGGCCACTAGTTCGGCAATGAGGATCGCCGTAGCGATGCTGTCCCTCAAGGGATATGCTCCAGACCTGGTCATAGTGGACGGATACCCTATAAGGGGTCTGAGCCTGCCACAGATGGCCGTGGTCAAGGGAGACTCCACTTCGGCCTCGGTCGCGGCTGCCTCAATAGTAGCCAAGGTTGTTCGCGACCGCATGATGTCCCAGTACGACCGGATCTACCCGGGATACGGCTTTGCGGGGCACAAGGGCTATTGCACGCGGTCCCACCGGGACCTCGTGAACGACCTCGGGCCATGCCCGATCCACCGTAGGTCCTTCCAGCCGGTATCAGCCCAGTGCTTGGCCGAAGCCGACGATGTTGCGGAGGACTCTGATTGAGCGGCCGGCATCGCTCACAGCGCACAGGTCAAATCGTATAGGGGCTGAGCCTTCTATCGCCCGCTCCGCGAGGTACCGCCTGGCGGTCAGTTCCAGTCTCCTGACCTTCCTTCTCGTGAGTGACTCCTCCGGACTGACCAGCGACGACGCCTTCCTGTACCTAACCTCCACGAACACGAGAGTCCCATCGTCTATGGCAACTATGTCGATCTCCCCGACCCGTGCCCTGTAGTTGCGTTCCATGACCCGGTATCCGATGGACTCGAGGTAAGATGCTGCCGCGTCTTCAACGGCTGATCCCGTGATCCTGGAGTCGCTTCCGCCGGGGCTCATGTGTCATCTCCCACGAGCCGCTGGCGGTAGGAAAGCGCTTCCGCGATGTGTTCTTCCTCGATGCGCGGCGAGCCCTCGAGATCCGCGATGGACGCAGCTACCTTCTGCACTCTGTAGTAAGCCCTGGTTGAGAGGCCTAGCCTTCTGAATGCTTCCAGCATCAGCTTGCGCCCGCTGGAGGACATGCTCAGCAAAGTGGTTATCTCATTGGGCCCCATTTCGGCGTTGCATGAGAGCCCGGCGACGCCCAGACGGCGGAGTTGGCGCTGACGCGCCGCTTCTACCCGCTCGCGTACCTGCATGCTCGACTCGCTTGAGACGCCTGACAGATCTCCCGCATCCACCCTGTTCACTTCCACAAAGAGGTCGATGCGGTCCCACAGTGGTCCGCTTACCCTGGCCGCGTACTGCTTGCGAGCATACTCGGTGCAGGTACACTCGCGGACTTCGTCCCCAAAGTAGCCACAAGGGCATGGATTCATGGCGGCAGCCAGCACAAACCTGCTCGGGAACCTATAGGTGGCCCTTGAGCGGGTCACAACGGTTACGCCGTCCTCCAGTGGTTGTCGCAAGGCATTGAGCACAGATGGAGGGAACAGGGGCAACTCGTCGAGGAACAAGACGCCCGTGTGGGCGAGCGTCACTTCGCCTGGCCTGGGGTTTGCGCCGCCGCCCACCAGAGCGCTTGCGGTCACGGTGTGATGTGGGGCGCGGAACGGTCTTGCTGTGACAAGACCCTGGCCAGGCGCCAGTATTCCTGCGGCGCTCTGAATGCGGGTTACGACAAGCGACTCCTCTCTGCTGAGCTGAGGCAGAATGCCTGGCATGGCCTTGGCCAGCATGCTCTTGCCGGACCCGGGTGCCCCACACAAGACGAGACTATGTCCTCCACTGCAGGCAACCTCAAGCGCCCTCTTGGCAGTAGCTTGTCCCCGGATGTCTGCGAAGTCGACGGCAGTGCCATGCGTCGCCCCGCCTATTCCGGCGGTAGCTTCAACCACTTGCAGGTCATTGTTTCCCCTGAGGAACTCCGTTACATCTGCCAGGCTTTCGGCAGCCCGCAGGTCCATCCCAGTCAGGAATGCGACCTCCCCCTGGTTGCCGGAAGGAACAACCGCTCCTCTGAACCCCGCTTCCATGGCCGCAAGGACCATCGGCAGAGTTCCTCTCACGGGCCGCACGCTACCATCCAGCGCCAATTCACCGAGAAAGCAGTACTCACGCAACCTGGGTCCGTAGGGCACCTGGCTGGAAGCTGCCAGCACTCCAACGGCTATTCCGAGGTCCAACTGCGGACCTTCCTTATGCAGCGATGCCGGCGCCAGGTTAACCGTGATCCTCCTTGGCGGCAGCCCCGCACCGGTATTGTGCAGTGCTGAGCGGACTCTATGGCGGGCTTCCCTAACCGAGGTGTCTGCGAGACCGACGATCTCCAGGCACGGCAGTCCGCCTGCCACGTCTACCTCGACAGTCACCGGCACCCCGTCGATGCCTGCCATTGTCGCGCTGGATACAGAGGCAAACAGATAGAAGGCCCCCTTGGCAAGATAGGGACTAAGGGAACTAAGGATGTGTTCCTGCGAAGGCCGTTGAACCGCGTTGCCCATCGGAGGGCAAAGCAGTCCTGTCGTCGACTTGATACTACCACGAATTACCAATTACTGACAAGCCCTCCGGACCCGCATCGGATCTCAGGGGTTACCAGACGACTAGTCAGTAGATGACCGGTCACCAGATGACCACCTCATTTTCGAGGGGTCGTGCGGTGACCTATTCTCGGAATCCTATTAGTCACCAGAAGGCTAATGTGTCGAAAAGTGTGGTCATGCCGTAACTAATCAACGCTGATTAGGCACGAGGTGACCCGACTTTTCGCCGTAATGGTCACCGGAGGGAATATGACTAGTTTTATAATATTCCTCCCGTGACCCCTCGAAATCTGAGTGGTCACCACGTGATCACGTGAGATTCGTATGGATCACGACGACACCGATACGGATGCCAGTCACGTTGCCTCAAGCGTCTCCCTACTAATGGATCGGAAGCCTTGGTTGGCAACTCATCCGGATACTGTCGGCTGCCTATGGCAAATTACTCGCCGACTGTAGGTTTCGCCTGGCCGCTCATTTGTGGGTTTCAGGCTGCCGCTGCCTCCTCACTTGGGGACACCAGGCTGCCCTGGCTGCTCACTTGTGATTTCAGCCTTCGCTTGGCCACTTACTGGGAGGTGTCCGGGATGGCTGTCCGTCCAGTCCTGTTGCTGGGGGATCCGCTGTTGTGGCAGCGTGCTGCGCCTTTTCCTATACCGGGGATGCCCGGACAGCATGCTGGGAGCCTCACGCCTGCCAGGAGCCTGGGGACTCCCGACAGCCAGGTCCGCCGGGAGATCACGCGCCTCCACACCGACCTCAGGGACACCCTCCTCTCGCTTCGCCGCCGGCGGGTCGATGCAAGGGCCATCGCGGCTCCGCAGATAGGAGTGCCACAGCGCGTCATCTACATCCACGAACCAGGTCCCCCCACCCTGCTTGTGAACCCGGTGATGCGAACTGGAGGAGACACTGTCTCCGCCTGGGAGAACTGTCT
>CAZRRG010000094.1:0-8021 GCA_964602455.1 uncultured Eubacteriales bacterium
GGCCTCTTCAATCGAATGGCGCAACTCAGCGCGGAGTTCTAGGAGTCGTAGCGTGTGCCCAGTGGGAGCCGTGTCGAAGATGACCCTACTTCGTGTATTTGACCCCGTCGGTATACCTGTTAGCGGGGTTCCACAGCATGTAGGTCTCCATATCATGTTCGAAAACGGCTTCTATCTGGCCTCGGACTTCCACGGGGCCGTACTTGATGCGCATTGAGAAGTCCTGGAGCCAGGGTCGGATCTTGGCCCGGAGCCCGGCAGTGCGTTCCAGGGCTTCATCCATGGCCTTGAAGACCACCTCTTTGGGGTGGGCTTCAGGCACCTCGAAACCGTATATGCCGGCGTTGTAGTAGTGGGACGGGTAGACCATGGGGCTTATGAAGTCCACGCACTCGGCCACTTGCTCCAGCTTCTGTCCTATACCCATGTCGTCCTTTGCGATGGTGACAAACCCGAAGATGTCGGCGCTCAGGTAAGCCCGGTCGCCGATCTCGTCGGACATGTACTGCAGAAAGGCGGCTATGCAGTCGCCGCGACCGTCGAACTCCTCGTGGCCCGGCATTAGTACGGAGCCGCTAGTCTCCATGCCCCGGGAGCTGTCGGGGAAACGAACGTAGTCCAGCTGAATCTCATCAAACCCCATATCGAGCGCCCACAGGGCGACATCCCTCACGAACTCCCAGTTCTTCCGGTCGTACGGGTTAAGCCACAGCATGCCGTCCCTGGCGCGCCACAGGCTCCCGTCAGCGTTCCTTATCGCTCTCTCAGGCTCTGCCTTGGCGCGGTATGGGTCCTGGAAAGCCACTATACGGGCTATCATGTAATAGTCTAGGTCGCTCAGCACTCTTATAAGGGCGGGAAAGTGAGTGTATCTGGCCGCTAGACTGGGCACGTTTTCCGGAGGCGTCGTCGGCACCCTACCTGAGTTGTCCTTGACGTCGATCACGAACGAGTTGAGTCCCTCGTGACTCCTGACATACTCCATGACAGACTTCATGATCGAGGGAGTCCCTGCCGAGTCCATGGTGAGGTAGATAGCCCTGGCGGTCAGGGCCTTCTCCATCGGAGCGGGTTGGTCTACCGGCGCCGGAGGCTCCATTATGACTAGAGGCGGCTCGTCAGGCTGAACCGGTTCTCCGCCAAAGAACTCAATGCCCCACTCGCCCAGGTATCCCGCGCGCCCTGCGAAAAAGGCGCTTACAAGCACGATCGCTATGAGGCTGTATAACGCGATCTTCCTCTCTCTAGTCTTGCGACGTCTGCGAAGCTCAGCAGCATCAGTGATAGTGGCAGCAACCTGTGTGCGATTCGCGTCCGGCATCAGTGGCTCTCCCATTCTTGCCTGCTAGGCGAGGCAATTACAGCTCATTTCTCCACAAGACGAAAGAAAACCTCTTGTTGTTTCCACCTCTCTGCAATCTGCAAGCACTGCTCTCAGAAAGCTTGTAACCAAGATACTGCGTATGAACTTCAGGCGTGCTTCTGCGTTAACCATATTGGACGCGTTCGGAGGTGAACAGATTGGATCTCGGGGAGCTCGTGTCTCTGCACCAGGCAAGCCTGTTCGCCTTCTTGTTCAGGATGAGCGGGGACCGGACAGTAGCCGAAGACTTGATGCAGGAGACGTTCGTGCGAGCGCTCAGGGCGAGCGCCACGTACCGGCCGGAGGGAAAGGTATCGGCGTGGCTCTTCAGCATCGCGGCGAACCTGTGCAAGGACTACTGGCGCAGGCAGGCCAAACGCGAATGTGCGCCCCTATGTGACGATAGTCTTGAACGCGCCTCGGGCGGAGCCCCTTCTCCCGAGGACCGCTTGATGCAGAAAACCGACGCTCTGCTGGTCCGCCGCGCGCTCCTCCAGCTGCCTGTGGAGCAGCGGAGTCCGCTTGTTTTGTTCTACTACCACGACATGAGCTACAAGGAGATCGCCGAGTGCCTTGTGCTCCCCGTGGGTACTGTGAGATCCCGTATCCATTGCGGGAAAGAACGACTGAAATCGCTTCTGGAAGGAGCCGTCGTCCATGACTGACTCGGATCTCGACCGTCTTCTCCAAGAGGACCGGGCATCACCCCTGACTGAGACGCCGGATGTCCGGATGACGATCTCGGCAGTGAGACGGCGCACAGGCCTGGAAAAGAACGTATCCCCGGTGACGGACCGGCCCCCCTGGGCCCTGGTCGGATCTGCCGCTGCCCTGTGCCTGTGCACACCCCTCGTCTTGGTAGCTTCGGGCATGAGCCCGGTGGTGTTTGCGGTACCTGGGCTATTGCTCGTGGCATCGCAGGCTCTTGTACAAAGGGAGGTTGAACGCACGTGAAGCTGAAATCCGCCTTCGGGTACGCAGCCGTTATTCTATCGCTGGTGGCAGTGATAAGCGGAATACTAGGATACTCGTTCCGCATTCCGCGTGACTTCGCTGAGTCCAGAGTGACCGGGGAAATGCTTGGGGAGATCGCCCGCTACCTCCAGGCTAATGGGTTAACTCCTGAACTTACGCAGCTAATGAACGAGGTCGACAAGCATGAGTTGTGGCTGGCGACTGTGGTGGCCGTGAAGGAGCCTGATGGAAACCAGCTCTATCCCTTTGGGGACAAGATCGCTGCGGCCACCGATCCGCTCCTGGTAGGTTTCACACTGGCGGATGTCTATCCCCGGGTATCCTACGGATTGGGCAAATACGAGAGGATCGACAATGCGGCTATCACGATCAAGCTGCCTGACGGCTCAATGTGCACGGTCGCCGCGTTCGGAAAGCAGAATTGGGGGCGCACGTACTTAGCTCGGACCGTGTTCGTCGCCTCAGTGTTCGGCGCCTGGTTTACGATTGCTGCCTGGGTCGTCACTGATGTCAAGGAACGCCAGGTGGCAAGTCTGACAGGTTGGACGCTGCTCGCCGTGCTCACCGGGCCGGTAGCCCTGGGAGTGTGGCTCACTGCAAGGCCCAGTTACAGGGCCCGTTATTGCCCCGGTTGCGGATCGCAGATCGCCCCCGGTTCGGCATACTGCACCCGTTGTGGCCACCCAATAGTGGCTACTTGTCCCAGGTGCGGCAGATCTGTGGACGTGGAGTGGGGATACTGCGGGAACTGCGGAACCGCGCTACGCGAAGAGCATAGCAACCTCGGTCTCGGTTAATGGTCTCCTCGACACTGAACTCCGGATTGGCTGCTTCATCGATATAGCACACAACCTGGGGGCACAGTTCCGAGAGAATGTGCCTCCAGGTTGGATCTTGGTGCCAAGTCCCGCCGCTGCACTGCGGGCCCTATTTCTTGGCGTAGTAGCGGAGCGCGACCGAGATCTCGATGTAGCCTACCGGCAACTCGATGGGTATAACCAGCCTCTGGATATCGACAGTTGATATCATGACGCCCTTGCCGGCGATGATGGTGGGCGGGGTAAGCTTGCAGATATAGCCGTGCTCCTCGAGACCTGCCGCTGCTTGGCCGGTGATGATGTTGCCCATCTCAGCGATGGACGACTCGGCCAGCTCGTTGAACATCGGGACCGGCTCTCCCAAGAGGTTCGCGGCGATCCCCTTGGCCGTCTTCTCCGACATGCTGTACAGCACCGTGCCCTCGGCGTCACCCGCGACCCCCAGCGCCACGTTGACCTCTCCGGATGTGGCCTTGGTCGACTCCAAGCGGAGCTGCCCCCTGGTCACTTCCATGTTCAGCTCCGTTTGAAGGAACTTGTACGCGGCATCCAAGAACGGGTTTACCAGACCGGCTTTAAACATCTTGCATTACCTCCCGTTACTAGTCGCCAACCGCCGGTAGAAGAACGGCTGTATCTGAACAAGACCGAACATGCCGGGGTTGAATATGGCTTCGGTGGCTCCGGTGAACAGAATGCCACCCTCTCTCAATGAGTTGGCCAGACCAGCGATGACCTGATTCTTGCCTTTGTCGGTGAAATAAATCAGCACATTCCTGCACATGACCAGGTCCATGCCGCTCGGGTATTGATCGGAGAGCAGGTTGGCGCGGCGAAAAGAGACGATTTTCCGCAGCAGCTCGCCCGCCCGGTAGCCTGTCCCGTCACTCACGAAGTATTTGGCAAGGAGACTCCGCGGGATGCCCGCAACCTCCTGCTTGGTGTAGATAGCGGCTTCGGCCTTCTTCAGGCTCGGCAAGTCTATGTCGGTCCCGAGGACGGTGCTGCCTATGGCGCCCGCTTCGCACAGCGACATCGCCAGTGAGTAGGCCTCTTGCCCCGCTGACGAACCCGCGCTCCAAGCTTTGATGCCTTTGCCGCGGGCCAAGAGGTCCGGGAGCACCTTTTCGCGGAGCACCCTCCACTGGTCCGGATTCCTGAAGAACTCGGAAACATTGATCGTCAGGTAATCAACGAGCGCGCGCAGCTTAGCCGGGTCCTTCTGCACCGAGTTCGCCAGGGACGTGAAGTCCGGCATCCCGACGCGGGATCGGTAGCTCTCGAGCCGCCTGTGCATTTGCTGTCCCTTGTAGTTCTCAAGATCTATGTCGGTAAGCTTCTTCACCTTCTGGCAGAAGTGCACGTAGTCAAGACCGTATATATGGATGTCGTCACGATCGACGCTTCCGCCCCTAGACTTCTGTACGGCGCCGGATGCCGGCACTCCCAGCCCCGGTCCCCGGTCGAGTTGCTCAAGATTACCGCCCATCAGGCTCCCTCCTCTGCGTCCCTGGCAAACCGCGTGATCGCGCCGGCGATCTTGGGAAGCGGCAGGACCTTATCGGACGCGCCTAGCTCTATACACGCTCTGGGCATTCCCCAGACAACGGACGTCGCTTCATCCTGGCAGAAGACTGTGGCGCCCAGAGATCTCGCGTTCTTTGCCCCCTTGGCCCCGTCGAACCCCATGCCTGTGAGGATGACAACCAGAAGTCTGGGGCCGAAGACAGGACCCGCGTCCATGAGAGTTACATCGACAGAAGGCCTCACGCCGTGCACCGGCGCTCCCTGGTCAAGGTGGACGCTGGGGTACTTGTCCACAGTGATTCTTGTGTGCCAGCCCCCCGGAGCGATCAGGATGGCACCCCGTTTGAACGTGTCACCCTCAACAGCCTCGGATACCGGCAGTTCCGCCAGCCCGTTCAGCCTCACAGCCATCGACTTCGTGAAGCCTGCCGGCATGTGTTGGACCACCAGCACACTGGTAGGCAAGTCTCGAGGCAGCCGCGTGAGCACCTCGTCCAGCGCCTGCGGGCCTCCGGTTGAGGAACCAATGATGACAAGGGAGTTGGAGAGCCCTCCGACCGCCGGAACCCGGGGTTCCGCCTGGTGCCTGTGCGGCACGCGTCGCCTGTGTCGCAGCCTGGCTGAAGCCGCGGACAACACTTTCCTGACCAGCTCGTCGGCTATAGGAGTGATGTTGATCCGGCTTTCAGGCTTAGCCAGGAAGTCGACGGCGCCCAGAGACAGTGCCTCGATGGTTGTCTCAGTCCCCTGTCCCGTAAGCGACGAAAACATGACCACCGGCACCGGCTTCTGCGCCATGATCGTGCCCAGCGCTGTGAGTCCGTCGACTCTGGGCATCTCGACGTCCATGACGATCACATGGGGAGACAGCTCGGCGTTCATCTGCACTGCCTCCGCGCCGTCTCGCGCCTCGCCGACAACAATAATCCTGGGGCTGGCCTCAAGCGCCCGCCGCAAGAGGTGACGCATGAACAGCGAGTCATCAGCTATTAGGACCCTGACGTCCTTGGCGGCCTCCGGGGCCCCTACTGGCACTGCTTCCTCACAGCCTCCATCAGCTTGTCGGGTTGGAAGGGCTTCACCACGAAGTCCTTGGCTCCGGCTCTGATCGCCTCCAGCACCATACTCCTTTGGCCGAGCGCCGTGACCATGATTACCTTTGCTGAATCGTCTATGGACTTGATGGCTTTCAGCGCCCCAATCCCATCGAGGACCGGCATGGTGATATCCATGAGAACCAAGTCCGGCTGCTCCGTCTTGTAGGCCTCTACCGCCTCAGCGCCGTTGGCAGCTTCGACAACGGAGAACCCCTCCCCGGTCAGAAGGCGCGAGGCTTTGGTTCTCATAAACATCGCGTCGTCTACCACAAGGACCTTAGTCACTGTGCACTCCTCCTACATATCCCTTTCCTCGCGGCCAACCGACGAGATGGTGACCCGTCCGTCGGCCACGTAGAGCCGCATCGTGCGGCCGAAGTTCTCACCTATGTCCGTCTTCAGAATGGTAATGCCCTGTTTCCAGGCGGCTTCCTGTGCCGCTCTCGCGTTCGTCGCGCCGATGTCCCCTGCGGGCCACGATAGCGACCGGAGCACGTGGGCGCCTCCAGCCAGGTACCCCTTGAGACGGGAGATGTCGCACCCTGCGTCCTTCATGAGCGAGGCAAGCATGGGCACCGCGGTATCGGCGTACTTGCCTGGAGACGCTCCCGCCTCGGGGGCCGCTCTCCTTGAAGTAAGGCCTGATACGGCCAGGCTACCCTCGGATGACGGCAACACGATGTGGGCCAGGCCTCCGATCTTCTTCACCGGATCCCAGACCGCAAGGCCGACGCACGAGCCCAAAGAGTAAGCCACAAGGACGTCATCCTTGCCGCCGGCTGTCTTGATTTCTGAAAGCCCCACCGCTATGTGGTTGTGCATTCGCCTATCCCGTCTCGAGCTGCAAAGAAGTTGTGCTCCGAGCTCACCTTGGGCAGGAACGCGATCTCGAACATCGCCTTGCCCCCGGAGAGCGAGTATTGAATGTGTACGACGTATACTGCGTCAGAAAGCCCGGAATAGGTTAGAGCCGAACCAAGCACCGCTCCCGCCATATCCCTAACTAGAACAGGAGGGCTTGGCGAGATGACGATTCCGGCGCCGTCGGCTATTGAGTTGATGAGACAAGACCCCACGACGTTGGCGACCTCTAGGATCAGGGAATCCATGAGGGGCATGATCTCGTGTGGCGCGATGCCCTCGAACACTTCCGGAGCCAGGAACGTGACCAGCCGCTCGGCCGTGTCCGGCCTGAACAGCATCAGCAGTTGACCCTCGGCTTCTCCCTCGAACGAACAATAGGACGCAAGTACAGGGGCCTCGGGATCGCCCGCAAGGAGCGGTATCTCCCTAAGATCCAGGAACGTCATCCTGGCTGTCGCCAGCTCTAACTCCTTACCGGTGTAACTGGCGAGGGCAACCCGGGCATCCTCGAGCCCCTTCTGAGCAGAGATGCGGAACGATTCGTAGTCCGTGGCTCGACCCTCCTTAAACGACCCTGGCGACATCAAGGATGATCGCCGGATCACCCTGTGCCAGGATTGTCGCGCCGGCGATGCCCTTCAGCCTTGACAAGAGCCGGCCCATTTCCTTGACGACTATCTCTTCCTCACCAATGAGGTCATCGACGCCCAGTGCCATGGGCTGCTCGTTGTTGCGAGTGAGCAGCGCATACTTCTGGCCGTCCAGGTCCCACATGCGCTCGCGTAGAGCGCCCTCCAGCGAAACAAGCGGGACGACCCTTCCACGTACGTTGATCGCGGGTTTGCCCTGAATGGTGTTGACGTCAAACCCACCCATGGAGAACACTTCCTCTACCGAAGAAGTGGGCACAGCGTAGACGTCCTGACCGCATCTCACCAAGAGTGCCCTCATGATGGCCAGGGTAAGAGGCAATCGCAGCGTGACCTGAGTGCCGACACCGATCTTTGTCTTGACCTCGATCTGGCCGTTGACGCGCTCGAGGTTGGCCCTGACAACGTCCATTCCGACGCCTCTGCCCGACACCTCGGTCGCTTTATCAGCGGTAGAGAACCCGGGAAGGAATATCATCTCGACGGCTTCCTTCTCGCTCATCTTCTGAGCCTGATCCTCGGTAATGAGGCCCTTCTTGACGGCAGACCTCTTGACTTTTTCCGCGTCGATCCCGGAGCCGTCATCCTCAACCCGCACCAGGACCTGGTTCTCTTCATGCCAGGCCGAGAGCTTTACGTGCCCTACGCGGGGCTTGCCCTTCGCCTCCCGGTCCTGCGGCATCTCGATGCCGTGGTCCACGGCGTTGCGAAGTACATGGATCAGGGG
>CAZRRG010000095.1:0-7914 GCA_964602455.1 uncultured Eubacteriales bacterium
GGGGGGTCAGATCCCGGCCGGCGTTAGGGGGTCAAAATCACGTCGGCGTTGACACATCGGTATGAGCGACTATCTTCGGTCCGGTTGACAAGGGCGATTGAGGAGGTGACCGGAACAGCGACCTGAGCCGACATGACTCTTTGACTGCGCCGATGTCTCAGTGTACGAGTCGTTCCCAGAGACTCCAAAAGTGCCATTAGGAGGAAATGAGAAATGAAGCGTTCGCTGGCCCTAGTACTAGCGCTGCTGATGCTCATGGTGTCGGTTGCCGGTTGTGCACCGGAGCCCGCTGAGCCGCAATCCACTTCGCCGCCCGCCAATCCCAAGGTGAAGATAGGCGTGTTCGAGCCAGCATCCGGCGATAACGGCGCTGGCGGCAAGCAGGAGACCCTCGGCATTCTGTACGCCAACCACGTACAGCCTACTGTCGAAATCGCAGGCAAGACTTACGATGTGGAACTGGTCCCCGTCGATAACGAAAGCTCGAACGAGAAGGCCGCAACCTCTGCCAGCACCCTGGTATCGGCTGGGGTCTCGGTGGTCCTAGGTTCCTACGGTTCCGGCGTGTCAATCGCGGGCGGCCCCACGTTCGAAGCCGCCGGCATCCCGGTTGTGGGTGTGACCTGCACGAACCCCGCAGTCACCCAAGGCAACACGTACTACTTCCGCATCTGCTTCCTGGATCCGTTCCAGGGAACTGTCCTCGCCAACTACGCCTTCAACGAGCTGGGCGCCCAGAAGGCCTACGCCCTCTCCAAACTGGGGGACGACTATTCGGGCGGCCTGGTCAAGTACTTCGTAGAGGCGTTCAAGAAGCTGGGCGGCGAGGTCATTGAGGAGACCTTCCCTGAGGGCACCAGCGACTTCGCATCCTACGTGGCCAACGCGAAGAGCAAGGGAGCGCAGGTGTTCTTCTCGCCTGTGTCCACTGAGGCCGCGCAGTTGATCATCGACCAGGCCAACGCCCAGAAGATCGGCATCCCGCTTCTGGCCGGCGACACCTGGGACTCCAACGTTATTCTCCAGGCTGCGAAAGGCAAAGACCTGCAGATAACGGTTACCACCTTCTATCCCGAAGGCGCTGTTCCCGAGTTTGACTCTGGCATCAAGAAGTGGCTCAACGAGAATCCCACGCATCTGGCCAACAACGGAGGCGACGATACTATCGCCGCAGTCACCGCTATGGGCTACGACGCCTACTTCTTCGCCCTTGAGGCGCTGAAGAATGCCGGCAGCACCGATTCAAGGGCCGTCATGGAGGCGCTACGGACCACCGAGTATGAGGGAGTCTCCGGGAAGATCGCGCTCGATCAGGAGAACGGCGACGCCATCCGCAACACTGCCTACGTAAAGCAGGCAGATACCGCCACCGGAACGTGGAAGGCGTTGCCGGCAGTCACCATCAAGTAATCGAAGGGAGCGGGCGGCGGGGGTCATCCGGCTCCCGCCGATTCTCATGGATGCGATTTCACGATCGCTCTGCTGTTCGCAATATCGCCCAACGGAGGCTTAGTTCATGGGGTTTATCCGCGACAATCTCGCTCACATTCTGGCAGGGATCTCCGTAGGCGGGCAGTACGCGCTCATTGCGATAGGGTATACAATGGTCTACGGCGTGGTCAGGCTCATCAACTTCGCCCACGGCGATGTGTTCATGTTCGCCGGCTTGCTCATGGTGTACATGTCCGCCACCATGCCATTGTGGTTCAGCATCCCGTTGGTGCTTGTGCTCACGGTGGCCCTCGGCTTCGTCATAGAGACAGTGGCCTACATGCCGCTCCTCTCTGCGCCTCGCACGTCGGTCATGATCAGCGCTATCGGCGTGTCCTACCTGCTGCAGAACTGTGCGCTGTACTTCACCGGCGGGTTGGCCAAGGTCTATCCGGCCATACCCTGGCTCTCGCGTCCTGTCACCGTATGGGGCGAGACCACAAAGATGGTGACCCTCTTCACCCCTGTGTTGACCGCCGCGTTGGTTGTGGCGCTGGTGCTCCTGATCAAGTACACCAAGGCCGGGATAGCGATGCGCGCCGTGTCCAAGGACTTCGAAACCAGCCGGCTCATGGGCATCAACATCAACTCAGTGATCGGCATCACCTTCATCATAGGCTCGTTCCTCGCGGGTGTAGGCAGCCTCCTGTACTTCACCAACTATGCGTCCGTTACGCCGATTTCAGGTAGCGCGCCTGGGCTGAAGTGCTTCGTAGCCGCGGTGTTCGGGGGGATAGGGAGTATTCCGGGGGCTGTGCTGGGTTCGTTCATCATAGGCATCTCTGAGAACCTCATCAAGAGCGGTGGCTCGAGCTGGACGACCTTTTCCGACGCGTTCACCTTCCTGCTCTTGATCGTGATTCTCCTCGTGAAGCCCACCGGTCTGTTCGGCGAGAAAGCAACGGACAAGGTGTGAGGTGGCAAAGATGACAGGCACTGTCCAGAACAGGCGGAAGCACTTATACACCTTCCTTGGGATCTTCCTGTCGCTTGCGGCGCTGTTCGTCCTGGAGAAGACGCTTCCCGGGACGTCCATGCTGTTCACGGTGCTGAAGAAGGGTGCGATCTATGCCCTGGTGGCCGTGTCCATGAACCTGCTGAACGGTTTCACCGGACTGTTCAGCCTCGGACAGGCCGGTTTCATGCTGGTAGGCGCCTACACCTACGCCATCCTTACCATTCCTCTGGATGTCAAGATGGGGGGAACGGTCTACCGGTACTACGAATGCGCCGTGCCCTTCGACACCGGCGTCACGGTCGGGCTCCTGATGGCCGGCCTTGTTGCGGGAGCATTCGCGGCGCTTATCGGGTTCCCGGTCCTGCGCCTCAAGTCAGACTACCTGGCCATAGCTACTCTTGGCTTCGCCGAGATCATCCGCTCCATCGTCCAGTGGGATAAGCTGGGCCCGGTGACCAACGGGGCGAACGTGCTGCGCAACTACCTGGACCTGACGACGCTGAAGATCCCCTTAACCGACATACCCTTTCCGCCGACCACCTTCGTCTTCCTGGTGTCCGGCCTGTGCATCGCGTTTATCGTCCTGTTGATAAACTCCTCGTACGGCCGGGCGTTCAAGGCCATCCGCGACGACGAGATCACGGCGGAAGCCATGGGCATCAACCTGTTCCGGCACAAAGAGCTGAGTTTCGTCATCAGTTCCTTCTTCGCGGGGGTCTCAGGCGGCCTGCTGGCCATGTTCCAGTACACGGTTCAGGCGGCGCAGTTTAGGTCCGCCATGACCTACGAGATCCTGCTGATCGTCGTCATGGGAGGGATAGGGTCCATATCCGGCAGCTGCATCGCGAGCTTCCTTTTCATCGCCTCCTCTGAATGGTGGCTACGGGGGCTGGATATGGGCAAGTTCCTCGGCATTTCGGCCCCGACGGTGTTCCGCTCGGGCTTCCGGAAGCTGGTGTTCTCAGTGGTGATCATGAGCATTGTCCTGTTCTTCCGGAGAGGCATCATGGGCGACAAGGAACTATCGTGGGAGCTCATCAGGAGATGGGGTAGGCGCCCTCTCGGCTTCCTTGCACGGAAGAGGGGAGAGAGGGAGGTGCAGAAGAGTGGCTAAGACCGTCCTTAAGCTAGATGACCTCACCATGCAGTTCGGCGGTGTCGTGGCGGTCAACAACCTGAGCCTCGAGGTGGACGAGGGCGAGATCGTGGCGCTGATCGGCCCGAACGGGGCAGGGAAGACCACTGCGTTCAACTGCATCACCGGGGTGTACGAACCGACCAACGGGATGGTGATATACGAAGGCAAACCCATAGTGGCGAACCATCCGCGGGGTAAGATGGTCAAGATGTACGCCGGGGAGAACGCCGATAAGTATGTGTCCGCGCCGACGCTCACGCCCACTCCTGACCAGGTGACCAGACTGGGCATCGCCCGGACCTTCCAGAACATCCGCTTGTGGAAGAGCATGACCGTCTTCGACAACGTGCTTACCGCGAAACACATGAGGGCCAAGCACAACTTCCTGACAGCCACCTTCCGGCTTACCCTTAAGGAAGAGCTCCGCATGAGGGAGGAGACCATGGCCCTCCTGGAGGAGCAGAACCTGGCCAAGTTCAAGGACGAGCTCGCGACAAGCCTCCCATACGGCTTGCAGCGCCGGCTGGAGATCGCTAGAGCGCTGGCGACGGGTCCGAAGCTGTTGTTGCTGGACGAACCGGCTGCAGGCATGAATCCGCAGGAGACCAAGGAGCTGGGCCAGTTCATCGTGGAGATCAAGGAGCGGTACGGGCTCACCATCTTCATGATCGAACACCACATGGACCTGGTGATGCAGTTCTCGGACCGCATCTACGTGATCGACTTCGGGAGACTCATCAGTACCGGGACTCCGGAGGAAGTCCAGAACGACCAGCGCGTGATCGACGCGTACCTGGGGGTGGCTGCCAATGACTGAAGTAGTCCTGAGCATCGAGGACCTGAGAGTCAACTACGGCGGCATCGAGGCGGTCAAGGGCATCTCCTTCGAGGTCGCCAAAGGCGACATCGTGACGCTCATCGGCGCGAACGGGGCCGGCAAGAGCACGACGCTGCGTACGATCGCGGGGCTGGTCAAGCCCAGGAGCGGACGGGTCAAGTTCATGGGGGAGGACATTACCGGGAAAGACCCTACCTCCATCGTGAGGCGGGGTATCACGATGGTCCCGGAGGGCAGGCGAGTGTTCCCGAACCTGACCGTGCTCGAGAACCTGCGTGTGGGCGCGTACGTGCGGAACGACAACTTGAGCGAGGACATCAAGTGGGTATATGACCTGTTCCCGCGCCTCAAGGAGCGCTCCTGGCAGGTAGCGGGCACTCTGTCCGGCGGCGAGCAGCAGATGCTGGCGGTAGGCAGGGCCCTCATGAGCCGTCCGAAGCTGATGATGATGGACGAGCCGAGCCTGGGGCTTGCTCCGCTCATAGTGCAGAACATCTTCTCGATCATCCGGGAGATCAACAAGCAGGGAGTCACCATCCTGCTTATCGAGCAGAACGCCAACCTGGCCCTCAAGACCGCGAAGACCGGCTACGTGCTGGAGACCGGCCGCATAACGCTGTCGGGCCCGGGAGAGGAACTGCTGGAGAACGAGGCGGTGAAGGCGGCTTACCTGGGGAAGTGATCCCGGCGGCTGGGCCGTCCGCCCTGCGGAAGCGATTCTGGTGGTTGGGCAGCCTACCTGCGCAATGGAGTTGGCTGCGGGACTGGCGTTCTAGTGCGGTCTTTAGATTCCCCGGTCGTGAGTAGATGACAATCGTTAGGACTTTGTGCGACTAAGCACAAAGTCCTGTCCTTTTTCTGGTCACCGTATGACCACTCAAACGTGGATGCCAGAGTTCGCCGGACGAGGGTCGCTAAGTAGGGTCGTGGCGTGATCAATAGGGGGGCTCCAACCCTCTCGGCGCGACCAATAGGGTGCTCATATCAGTCACGAAGCGACCCGTTAGATTTCCAGGGGTCACCGTAGGATAATTAGCTGCAGACTTATATTCCCTCCGGTGATAGATACGGCGAAAAGTCGGGTCATGTGATGACCCCTCGGATCCTATGGATCACCGGGTGACCCGCCTTTTCGACATATTGGTCATCTGAGGGTAATATTACCAACTCACTAATAATCACGTTGTGACCGCTGCCAAACCGAAGGGGCATCCCTTGACCGATACAGGTGGACGAGGATTGTGGCATGACCGATACGGATGGGCGAGGGTCGTCCCGTGATCGGTGTGCATCCTATGGGTCATGCCGTGAGCGATGGAAACCAGCAACGTCACGCCCCGGCGGATGCGGAAACGGTGCTGAAAGGCTGCGGAATGGATGCGGAAAGGGTGCGGTAAGGATCCGGCGTGAACCCAACGGGTCACGCAAGATGGGCGGGGGAGCTGTCATACAGCGCCAGGACCTCATTCCGGCTACGGCATCCAGTCTTCCTGAGTATGTTGGTGACGTGGAATTTCACGGTGCTCTCAGACACAAAGAGCCCGGCCGCGATCTCCTGATTGGTGGCTCCGCCTATGAGCAGGCGGAACACCTCTCGCTCCCGGATCGACAAGCCGTGCTGGCTTTCAAAGCGGCCTAGTCTCAACTGGTCAACCTGTTCCCCGGTAGGAGCGGGCATATAGAGCCTCCGGTAGATCTTGAGAAAAACAAGGATGGCCAGGATCGCCGTAGCCGCAGTCACCGTAACCAGCTTTATTACGTTGTCACCGAACAGCAATCCTCCCAGAGTGCCGAGGACGTCGCCGATTCGTCCCGCCAGGAGTCCCATTCCCGCAAGAGGCAGCAGGCCTGGAAGGCCTCCCGCGATGTCGGCGAAGGATAGAACACGATGGACGGCCATGAAGCCCAAGAAGATGTATCCTAGGACCCAGATGATTGCCACGAGGGACGGTTCAGTCCTCAAGGTGATGGCTATGAAGGGGAAGACCAGCGCGATAAGCGCGCAAGCCGCGCCTTCCCTCCTGCTCCTGTCATTTATGAGTCCGGCTGTGACCAATCCCAGAGCGTACCACGCTCGCGAGAACTCCACATTCACGACGCTGCTGATGTCCGCAGAGGGAAAGCTGAAGCCCACGGTCCGTGCGGTTGTTAGCAGGATGATGGCGATCGCGATGTTGACCCATAGGCCCCTATCGACCCACAGGCGCCCACCGGGCGTTGGCTCAAGGGTTCGGACGGCCCCCGAGCTGTGTGCAGGCTCCGGATTTCCGGACTCGTGATCACGATGGGGTTCGCCAGCGAACCGGAGGAGGACAAGGTTGAGGCCCATGAGCAGCCAGTAGACCCACACAACACTATCGCTCTGAAGGAACCTGCCGCGGTCGGGCAGCGCCACCAGCCAAGAGCCGATGCTGCCGAGCGCGTATCCCATGCCAAACGTCTTGCCCCTGTGCATCCCCGGCACCAGACATGAGAGTTGCATAAGGTAGTATCCTGCAATACCGCCATGGAGCAGGTTCATGACATGGCCGGCCACCACTAGCAATACCGGGGAGTTTCCGTGCAGAGCGATGGGCACTACGATAGCCTCAGCTAGGACTAGCGACACGAATAACTTCCGGCTGATGGCTTGCTTGGGATGCGACCTCGTTAGCAGGGAGTATGCGGCCAACCCTAGTACCTGCATCAAGTAATAGGTGACCATAGCGAACACGTCAACTTGTGAGGGCGTGTAGAAGAGGAGGAGTCTGTACACGCTGGAAATGTAGGCGGTGCCGGTCCACCAGAACGCGACTCCGATAATGCCGCAATAGAGAAGCCACTTGTTGTCTCTCACGGTTCGACCGCCTTCGCGCAGTATGAAGGGCAAGCGTTGAAACCTCTCCCACGGCGCAATTCGCTGCCGCCATTCGGAGCACCTGCTTGGAATGCCTGCGGTGGAAACCTATACCGTCACCTAGACGAAAACTAGACCCGGCCCCGCCACGGTCTCTACTGCTCGTGTGTCGAGAAATGCCGTTAAGATCTCTAGGATCACGGTACCAAAAGGGTCATGCAGCCTCTGGTCCATTTTGGTCCACACAGTACATACCGCACGTGAGAGAGATGCTCGCAAGACACGCGAGCGTCCCCCGAGGAGGTATTCCAATGAGGAGAATCGCAGCAGTATTTCTATGCATCGCTATGTGTCTCGCTTCGGTGCCCTGGGTGGCACACGCGGAAGGCACAGTGCAGTACACCGCCATAACGGCAACAGAATCTGATTTGTCTGACGTTAACCTCTTCAGTTTGGGAGACCCCGAAGGTGGTGGGGGTGATCCTCCTGGAGGCGGCGCAGGGGCGCTTGAGGCGTTTTTTGACGCGGAGTCGAATGGGTACATAGTGAACACCAGCTGCACTGTGTTACAGGAGACCTCGGTAGATCTGGTCAACTGCAGCATCACCGTGGCCTCCGAGGGAACCCTCACTGTGCAGGCAGGAGCCAGAGTT
>CAZRRG010000096.1:0-7597 GCA_964602455.1 uncultured Eubacteriales bacterium
GTCCAGGTTCACGACCAGTCTTAGGTTCGACTCGTTGAAGGGATAGTTGGAGGCGAAGTCCATTGACCCCGTAAGCCCAATCTCCTCGCCGTCAAAGGATGCAAACACGGTTGCCCACTTCCACTCGCGGTCTGCCTCCAGGATGCGTGCGATCTCCAAGAGGCCTGCGGTCCCGGAAGCGTTGTCGGTTCCTCCCTGGATGGGCACGTATGCACTCCCGTCCGTTCCAAGCGAGTCACGGTGGGCACAGATAACAACTGTCGGGTCCGAATTGGGGTTGCCCAGAATCCCCACGACGTTGAAGCCGGCCACTACCTGGCCTGCCTGTGCACCCTTCTTGTGCTTCGCGGTGAAGCCCTGCACGTAGCTATCGCGGTAGCCGGGCTTTAGGCCGATTCTCTCGAACTCGTCGATGGTGTACTGGGCTGACTTTAGGGCGCCGCCTGTACCTACCTGGCGGCCGTTGCAGAACTCGGAAGTGAGGAAGGCCAGGTCGCTCGCAACACGTTCTTCTGGGGTGGCATCCACGTCTGGGTGAAGAGAGAGAGCCGGGACGTCCCCCGTGGCTATGCTGAACTTCGGTCTTGGAGCGCATGACACCGCGAAGACCGTCAGGGACAGGACTATGAGCAGCAGGGAGATCAGACGCCTGGCCGTTCGTCTGGCGCATCTTGCCTGATCCATGCGTAACTCACCTTTCACGCGGCGCCGTCGGGTGTTCCCTTGGCGTGGATTGCTCCTCTGGCACTGGATGTCACTACCAGTGTATACGAAGATGAATGTTTCCCGTCAAAGTAAGCAAGACCCCATCCCGCAATCTGCGGGATGGGGCCGTCTGTGACTGCTACCAGTCGGCATGGGAACGCCAGGAGTGCGCGGTGCCTCTACCTGCGGATCTCTCTCACCGGCCGGGCTTCGATGTATCCCCTCTCGCCGATCGGGGCGAGCTGATACCGCGGGGCTTCGTCGTCCGCCCACTGCCATCCGTAGAGGGTCGGGTTGAACTGGTCCATCGCTTTCCAAACCGCATTAATGGCCTCGCCGAACTTCTCGTCGGGGAATGGCGGGCCCTGGAACACCATCACGTGGCAAGGCTCGAGCTCGATGATCTCCATCCCGTCGGGAACGGGTCCAGAGTAGTCGAGAGGGACTTCCACACCTTGGACGTACTCTGAAGTTCCGGGTGTGCGCAGTTTCTCGGGCAGCCAGGCGCCGATCGGCTCGTACATAGCGCCTTTGAGGCTCTCCAGCACGCCCCAGACGTCGCAGCCCACTTCCTCGCAGTACTCGAAGTACCCCGTCGCCTTCTTGCCACGCTGGAGGATGAACTTCCTGGCCGGACGCTTAATCACCTGAGTGAACACTGTCTGCACGTTTTCCACTGGTGAGTCTCCTTTCTCTTCGCGAAGCTGGGCGTAGAGGGCGCTGCGGCGCTGAAACAGCTTCAGTGGCGGGACTTCCTGTCGATACCGGCTTGGCGAGATACCGAACTCGCTGGAGAACGCACGGGTGAACCCCTCGTGTGAACCGAAGGCGTACTCAAGCGCTACGTCCAGCACCCGCTTTCGCTCGTCCCGCAACTCCAGGGCTGCCCTGGACAGTCGTCGAGCCCGCGTGTACTCCAGTGGACTCAGCCCCACGTAACGGCTGAATAACCGGCAGGCGTGCTCTGGGACGTACCCGGCAACTTTGGCCAGGTCCTCGAGTCTGATCTCCTCACGAAGATGAGACTCGATGTAATCCTGCATCCGCTGTACCGCTTCGAGCTGCTTGCGCACGACGCACCTCCTTCGCGGGGATCAGGATACTCCTTGGGGAGTCCGCGGTTCTTGACTTCGATTGACCGGTTTTCGCCACCTGCATCCATCTGGGTTCTACTATTGACGGTAGTAGATGCCTGGTCTAGACTTCGAGTTGAGGTGTTCGGCATGGGAAGATTCTCAGATTTTAAGCCACATGAGCAGGGGCTTGCGAAAGCGCTGGGCGCGCTCGAGTCCAAGATAATGGAGGCGTGCTGGTCCATGGGCAAGTGCACCGTCCGCGAGGTGCACGATCACTTGCGCGCTGAACAAGACCTTGCATACACCACGGTTATGACCGTCATGTCCCGTCTAGCCAACAAGGGATTCCTCGAGAGGGAGATGGTTGACGGCAGCTACGTATACGTCCCCGCTATGTCCCGGAAGGAGTTCGGCTCCGCATTGGTAAGCGAGGTGCTGGACAGCCTGCTTGAATCCTTTTCCGAGGAGACTGTTGCCCATCTCGCCGGCAAGGCTCAGGCGAGGGGAGACGATGACCTCGAGAAGTTGGCTCAGCTCATTGCCGAACGCAGGAAAGCGGAGGACAAGTAGGTGCCTCTAGTCCCTGTATCACTGGTCGTCCATGTGGCGCTCGCATCTTTCCTGAGCGTCGGTTGGGCCATTCTTGCCCTCCTCCTCTTCCAGTTGAGGTACGCTGCGGCCCGGAGATTGGTTCTCGCAAGTGCGGTGCTGCTGCCCGTCGCATCTAGTAAGGCTCACGCCGTGACTACACCGCCTCTGGGGTGCACTGAACCACATTATCTTACCTCATACGGGTTGAAGTCGTTCACCGCCATCACGTACCAGGCCACAGGCGCAATGTGGAGATTGTCGCCGTAACGCCACGGATCACCTGTGAACAGGGAGAAGCCGGTGTCCAGGGCCTCCACCGTAGCCGCAGGCAGTGCCCCGGAAGCCAACTGTTGGGAGTGGCTCTGTTGCCTCTGGGGCAGGTAACCGTTGATGAACAGCCATCCACCCCAGTTGTTCCAGAGGGTTGTCACTTTGCATTCGATGCAGCTGTCGCCGGAATAGGGGTCTATCTGGCAATTCTCATTCATGTCGTGGACCAGGTCCTGGGGGACGCCTTAACCGCCGCCGACGCGATCCCTGCCGGACCGGCCGCCGTGATTGCCGCTACCAAGGAAAGGACACCAGAACACTAACTAGACGCTTAGTCATAGGACGCCTCCACCTCTGCGAGGGTGGGTGACCGATCCTTACAAATCCCCGAACGCATACTATCGCCCGGGGGTGGCGGCACCCCTGCAGTAAAGCCGCCACCCCTCTCTCGAAAGTAGCCCAAACCTCGCAGAGGGCGGCCCGGCTCTGGCCTCTCCCTATCTTCTGTGCAGTATTCTCCCCCGTGACATCACGAGGCGGATGCTGTCCAGGCTGTACGCCTCTAGACCCGGTACGGCGTCGCAGGCGATGATGTCGGCATCCCTGCCCGGCTCAAGCGAGCCAGCGCAGTCCTCGATCCCCAGGATTTCGGCCGGGTTGAGGGTGATCATCGCCAAGGCTTGATTCTCATCGAATCCTGCCTCGACCAGTGCCTTCAGTGCGGCATGCGCCACTGCTGCCAAGTCATCTGAGTAGACCAGCCGCTTTTCTTTGATGGGCAGCCATGACGCCCCCGGATGGGGAGGGAGGACCGAATCGGTGGCGATGGATACGCGGACTCCTCGCCTCACGGCATCCAACACTTCCTCCGGGCTGTTCGGCTTGCTGGAGGTGCCTCCGACGGGCGTGGCGACCAGGGGGATCCCCTTCTCCGCCATAACGTCAAGCAGGCGAGCATCCATGTTGTGGCCGTGGTGGACCACATCCCCGCCCGCGTCTATGAACTCCTGCACGATCTGACTGCCCTCGGTGTGCAGCCCGCACTTCTTCCCGGCGGCGTGATATGCCTCTACCATGGCCGTTACCTCTGCCGGACTCAGGAAAGCCGTTCCCGCCAGTGGAGTCGCGTCGGGCGGAAGGTTCGCCGGGGTGTAGGTGCCCATAGCGTGTTCTCCCGGGAACTCGGTCTCGGTAGCCATCACTTTGAGCGCCTCCGCATCAACCAGCGCTCCCCGGGGAGCCATCACTCCTCCCAGCGCAGAGCACATGTAGACGGGAGGATCGGTCCCCAGCGAGCAGGTACCGGCTGAGATGAGAACCCTGACAGGCAGAGTGTCGCGGAAAGCCTTGTACTCCTGGATGGAGCGTCCCAGGATGAAGAATCCCAACACATGCTCGCCAAGGGAGGTGATGCCGCCGCGCACGGCCCGTATGACCAGTTCGGATGCCCTTTGCCACTGCTCGTCTATGGTTGCCCCATACGCGGTGCTCGGCCCGAACTCCAGGTTGTGAGCGTGGCAGTCTATGAGTCCCGGCGACAGGACGGGACCTGCGTCTACAAGTTCGGCGCCGGGGTAGAGAGCTGAGATTTCATCACGGGTCCCGACCGCCGCTATGGTCGAACCTTTCACCGCGATCGCGCCGTCCTGGATCGTCCCGCGGGGCGATACCGTCACAACCTTGCGAGCGTGTATGACCCGCACACCTTCTACGCAGTCGCCGCACGCGTCTACGCAGATCGCCTGCTCTTGGGGCTGACTCAGGTCTGCCACTTCATGCACCTCCCTCAATGCGCTTCCTAAGCCATGAATATGCGGACAGATAGCCACGCTATGGCGGTGGCCGACAGCAACCGCATGACGGTTCCAAGTATGGCGGCCTCTAACGCCTGGGACTGTGTGAGGTCGCTGTGCTCCGCCCAGATGACAGGGATCTGGCCGGTAATGACGCTGGCCGGAAGTCCCGACGATGCCACTACGAAAGAACCGACCACAAGGGCCGGTGCGATACCTGCGACTCCCTCCAGCAATTGTGCGGCTGCCAGCGTCGGAGCGATGAACATGGATGTGATTCCTGTAGCGGGGTCGATGAGGAGCCTGCCAAGCAGCCAGCTAAGTCCCTGCTCAATAGGTTGCCAGATCTGGAGGAACTCAAGGCCACCGATCACCGCGTACACTGCTCCAACTGCCGGGATGATGAAGAGGAAGAGTAGCTTGGCCCCCTCCATCGCGCTGCTGAAAATGGTATCCATGATGGGAGTCGTGGGTGTGAAGCGCGGGATCTCGGACAAAGGCACCCTGCGTACATTCCTGTAGATCGTCCTGCTCAAGATGAACGGAACGGCTATCATGGGTAGGAAGACTGCCAGTACGACCACGGGAAATGCCCGGACGCCAGCCGCGGTTACGGCCATAATGCCTAGAATGAAAGTCGCCAGGGATTGCTGGACTTGAACCATAGTCGCGACCGCGATCTTCTGCTCGTCGACGGTGCAGCCGGACTTCTTTGTGACCGGCCCGGCGATCACCCCCGCGGCATTGATGTCGCCGATGATGTTGTAAACGCCCGGGATGACCACCGCGGGATTCATGCCCATCTTGGCCGCGATAGGCATGAACACCCTGAGCAGCGCGTCTGTGAAGCCGAACCTCTCGAGGATGCGGCCCGCCATGACGCTGGCAATGACGGCAAATCCCACGTATCCGGTAAGGAAGACGTCTACCACGATAGGCATGGCCTTGTTGATGGCCGCGTCGAAGAAGTCGCCCATCGCTTTGGGGTTGAACAGGAGCAAGGCCATCGAGGCGACTAGCAGCACTACTCCCAGAATCTCGGACCGCGACCACGGACGCTTTCCGGCCGGGGGGCCATTTCCCGGCTCGGGCAATGCGAAGAACAAACCTCCCCCACCTCCACGAGATTGCTTGTGCAGCACGCCATTCTACGAGTTAGGGGCGAGGATTGTGCTTGGGGCGGACGCGGTTGAGGCGCAGGCCTAACAGAGTAGCGCCCCGTGGGCTGGGGCGCTTGAAATGAGTGCATTTGGATCGAGTAGTTTGAGGCACGCCTTCTGAGGCGCGACTCCCGCGGCAAACCCTAGATGCTGATCTTCAGACGCTCTGCCAAGAGGCCTTTTTCTTCCTCGGAGAGGTACAGCTTCATATCTGGAGTCGGCAAGACGTCGGGGACCTCAAGGAAGTCTTCGCCGTCAAGATCCCTGAGGACAAGCAGGCCGAGCTCGAGCAAGACCTCCACACAGCCTCTCGCGGTCCGGATGAACGGCTTTCCGTACTCCGCCCGAAAGCGGTCCTCCACCTCGAGCTCTTTCCTCTTGGGCATGAGGGGAGTCCCTTGCTCCTTCTGAGCCTTCCAGAGATCCTCTATGTTCTCCCACATCAAAGTTCCCGTGCAGTGCCCGATTGAGACTGCTGCGGCAACCATGAACGCGATAGCGATGTCGGGAGGCAGGTGGCGCGCCCATCCGGCGTTCATCATCCGTTTTATGGCGGGGATCTCGTCCCAGTACACCCTCTGCCGGGGGCCGGCATCGTCCCGGTAGCGGGCCTTCAACACGATTTGCTCGTCGCGGTCTGCCATACAGAGGTTCAGACGCTTCTCAGGCGTGGGCAGCTGGGATGGTATCTCCAGTACATCCTGGCCTTCCTCTTGCTTCAGCACGACTAACCCAAGGTCTATCAATGTCTTGATAAGGCCTATCGGGGTGCGCTCGTACTCGCCGTAGTAATCACGAAATCGCTTGTCGATGAACTCGATGACAGGTTTGGCCTCATCTCCGGCCCTGAACCGCACGACACCTTCGACGAACTCGTTGAGTTCTCTCCACAACTCGTCACCCCTGTACCTTGTCTTGGCAGCGATGGCGCACCCCAGGAACGTGACGGCGAGCTCAGGCGGAAGGAACTTGTGCCATCCTAAGGCGATGAGGTTCTGGACTGCCGGTAACCTGTTTGCCAGCGATAGCATGACTTCACCATTGGGCAGGACCAGGCTCTCGGCTTCAGGTGTGTCGGCTGCGCTTGGAGCGATTGACGGCATCCTTCTCCTCGCCACGCAGACACTTCTCTTTCCGCTACGTTTCCGGTTCTTCTTCATCCGGTCACCTCCACAGACAGAGTTCGACGGACAATTGGGAATTCCTGCCAATCTTAGTACAGAATTGGCATTTTGTGTCAACCGATCTGGATCGAGAGTCCCTTACCTAGTCCAGTGCACCGCTCCAATGCAGCTTCGAAAACAAAGAAAGGGCCCCGTTTCAGGGACGGGGCCTTGGACAGGAAACCGGGGGAAAGGAGGATTACCTGGGCTCGGTAGGTCCGGTGGGCCCTGAATCACGCGGTCCGATTGACCTCCAGATTATTGCGAGGCCCGCGAGGATGAGCGCCACCGGCCAAAGCTTGCCGACGACATCAAAGTACAGCCACGATACGGTGCCGCTTGAGAAGGCGAACATGACTGCTGAGATCAGGATGAGTATGCCTGCGGGATACACCGCCCACCTGTTGTGCTCGCCGTCCGCCCTGATTAGGAGGAAGGCCGCTCCGGGAGCGGCGATGAACAGAGGCCACCAGCGATCCATGTTCAGCCCACGAGCAGCAAGGAATATGACTATGCCTACGGTCGTCGTGAAGGCGCCCGGATAGATAGCCCATTCCTGTCTGCCGATATAGCGGACCACCAGGAACACCACGCCGATGATCGCGACGAGGGCTTCCCCAAAGAGATCGCCCAGGCCAACGTTGCCGAGAAGAGCCAGGGCACCAATAGCGATGAGGATGATTCCGGTTGTCATTCGTCCAAGTTGTTTCATGGTGTAGAGCGCCCGGGTGAAGCTGGTTTCCGGGCTCCTCCTTTCGCACAAATCCATGCTGTTCTACGCAGTCTCCACAGGCGGGTCTGACACCACGCAGCTAATTTCCGACTCCTTGATAGTGGTC
>CAZRRG010000097.1:0-7577 GCA_964602455.1 uncultured Eubacteriales bacterium
ATCAGCGGTCTCGGCGAACTCCTTATACATGCTGCTCCACTCGTAGTTCTCTCCGTCGGCCGCTTCGGCGAGGTTCTTCTTGGTGTCGCCGATCATGCCCAGCTTCCGGGCCCAAATCTTGGCGTGCTCCTTCTCATTGCCTGCGGTTTCCTCAAAAATCGCCGCGATCTGCTGGTACCCCTCGCTCCTTGCCACGCTCGCGAAATATGTGTACTTATTGCGAGCCATGGACTCGCCGGCAAAGGCGGTGTGCAGATTCTTCTCCGTCTGGCTACCTTTTAGGTCCATTCTTGCACCTCCGAGTTGGGAGTAGATGTACTCGTCAGGATAACTCTACCTTATACATGTCCCAATTGGAAGGAGTCTACGGGTGTAAAAACCGCAAGTAGCATGCCGAAGAGTCTTTCAAGCTTCCTTGGACCTTGGGATCGCCATGGCATATAGCGGCAGCTGCAGCGCGAACAGCGCTATTATGGCGCCCCAGGTCAGATTAGGACTGAGTTTGTAGGCGATGCCAGCCGCAACAGACCCCAGCGCCGCTCCGGTGTTGTTGAGGCTGAGCTGCAGTCCAGAGAAGGTAGCTCTGTCCTGGTCGCCGACAGCTTCCATGTATACCGCGCTTATGGCAGGAGAGGATATGTTGCCGGCCATGGTGACCAGGACGAGTAGGGCGAAAAGCTGCCAGAGAGAGCTAATCGCGAACATCCCCAACATGAGGAGGGGGAACGTCATGCCTGACGCCATGATCACGCTGCGGCGTCCGCGAAGGTCTGCCAGCCTGCCGCCGATGAGTAGAACGAGCATGGTACCCAAGGCGCTGAACGCGCCTGCGGCAGAGACGACGGAGTAGGCCGATGAAAAGCGATCCATCACGGCAAACGGCAAGACGATGTTCACGGCGCCATTGGCAAGCCCGCCCAGCAGGGACGCAACCAAAAGAGAGGTGAGCGCCAGCGGCCTATTGTCTTTGTACATGCGGGTGATCCTGGCTCTCATCGATTCTTTCACCGTGGACCTCGAGGCATCTTTGGACACCTCGCCGGACGACGACTCCGGGCACGGAGCCGGGGAGGGAGCGTCCTTCAGAGGAAGCCCCACAAGCACCGCTACGCTGGCCAGTAGGAGTCCCGTTCCGAAAGTGGACATGACGCCGAACCGGTCTGCCAGGTATCCCGCAGCCAAAGGGGCAAGTACCGAAGCAGCTTGCGACGCGGTCTGTATTATGCCGTAGAGAGTTGCCCTGTTTTCCTTCCGCGTGTGTCCGGCTATCATGGCGGACTGCGCCGGGTTCTGGATCCCCGACATGCCCCGCATCACCGACACCAGGATCAGCCCGGCGTAGTTCCTGGTCACCATGAGGAGACCCGCTGCGGCGCACCGGAAAAGCTGTCCGGCGGTGTACAGTCTCTTTCGCCCGATGGTGTCCGCCATGAACCCGGCTCCGACCGCGACCAGAGCGCCGACTACCTGTAGCACCGAGGATAGGAACCCGGCGACATCGGATCCATAACCAAGCTCACGATAATACGGCATTAAGACCGAAGTGTAGAAGTTTACCGCGGCGATCTCGATGAACCCGATGGCGATCAACCTCTTAAGATCGGGTGAGAGGCCCTGCACGGAAGATGTGAGACGCGAGCCCAAACTCTGACGTGCTTCCTTTGCGTACGACAAGTCCTCAACTCCCACGGATTCGCAAATGTCAACTCATGCCTTAATATAATTCATATGACCATTAAGGTTGTCAAGTGTCATTCTAGTCCGGCCCCCTCGAGAGGTATGGGTCTATCGCCGTGTCTTCTAGGGATGGTAGTATGGAGCGTGGGGTCGTCCATCTCCATCACTGCCTGCGGGGTGTTTCTCATGAGGGACCAGATCGAAAGAGTGCTCGCGCTTGAGTTTGTCCGGGTCACCGAGGCGGCGGCCCTGGCTTGCGGACGTCTCATGGGGACCGGTGACAAGGAAGGATGCGACCAGGCGGCAGTGACTGCCATGCGCCGCGCTCTTGGAACGGTCGACATCGCGGGCACCATCGTGATCGGCGAAGGAGAGATGGACGAGGCTCCCATGCTGTACATCGGTGAGAAGGTGGGGAGCGGGTCCGGTCCGACAGTGGATGTCGCGGTGGACCCGCTGGAAGGCACCAACGTGCTCGCTCGCGGCCTCCCTCGGGCCTTGTCCGTTCTGGCCGTGGCCGAAGAGGGGTGCCTCCTTCACGCGCCGGACATGTACATGGAGAAACTCGCAGTCGGTCCAAGGGCTGCGGGGAGGATCGACCTCGACGCCCCCATCGAGGCAAACCTCAGAGAAGTCGCCAAGGGCCTTGGCCGCAATGTGGAGGACCTTGTCGTGGTGATACTGGACCGTCCCCGCAACGGGCAACTCATTGAGGACGTGCGGAGGGCAGGGGCCCGGATAAAGCTGATCCCCGACGGCGACCTATCGCCGGCAGTATCTGTTGCCTTCCAAGACTCGGGTGTTGACGTCCTGGCAGGAGTGGGAGGAGCCCCCGAAGGAGTGCTTGCCGCTGTCGCGCTCCGGTGCGCAGGCGGGGAGATGCAGGCGAGGTTGTGGCCTACCAACGCGGCCGAGGTCGAGAGGGCCCGTAAGATGGGCATCAGCGACATCCGGCAGAAGCTGACTATGGATGACCTGGTGCAAGGCGACGACGTCGTGTTTGCCGCGACCGGAGTCACAGATGGCGAACTGCTAAAGGGCGTGCACTACTCGGGCCCTACAGCGGTCACCCACTCTCTGGTGATGCGTGGGACTACAGGAACTGTGCGCAGGATCGAGGCGCTGCACAGGCTGGACAGAAAAGAACCAGGGATCTGGACGCCTAACGGTTAGCGCACAGATCCCCAGTGAGTATGCTGGCGACGCGGCAGAACCTCCGCTGCTCTGAACAATCGTTAGCAGGATGTCATCTCGCATAGTGCCCGCAGCTCGCTTCGCTCGCAAGGCGCGTGCACTATGCTGGCGACGCGGCAAAAGCGCCGCTATCGCTCTGCTTTTGCCTACTACCAGCGATCCACCGAGTACAGTTCCTCCATCGACTTCCTCGGGCGGGGGGCGGTCTCAGCGGCAGGGACACCCACCGGCAAGAGGCACCACACCGTTACGCCTTCCGGAATCCCCAAGATTTCCTTGACCTTTTCCTCGGAGAAAGCGCCGATCCAGCATGTGCCCAGTGACAGGGCTGCGGCGGCCAGGGTCATGTGGTCGAGGGCGATAGCAACGTCGACCGGCGAGTAACGGCGAGACGGGTTGGTGGCGCATCCCACGATCACTACGGCGGCGTCCCCAACAAACGTCTGGTTATTGCAGGCGGGCACCAGGGCCTTCCTGGTTGCCTCGTCCTTCACAACGATAAAGCGGTACTCCTGGCGGTTGCCGGCGCTAGGCGCTATGCGGGCGGCCTCAAGGATCTTGGTTAGAGCCTCTTCCGGTACAGGTTCGTTCTTGTAAGCCCGGATCGATCGCCTCTTGGCAATGGCCTCAAAAAGATCCATACGTCCCACTCCTCTCCACGTGATCGAACCCGTATTCGGTACCGTCGGGCCTTGATCCTTCAGCAAGGCCGTTCGAGTTCGCGGGCGCCTCTTTAGATAGAGGAATGTCGCCTTACTTGCGGTCGTCCGCGCACTCGGCCCCGGTTCCACGGAGTATCTCTATGGCGTGGGGGAGGACGGGCAGTATGGCTGAGAGGTTCTCTGTCACGCCCTTAGGGCTGCCGGGCAGGTTGACAATGAGGGTTCTGCCTCGAATGCCAGCGATCGCCCTCGACAGCGCCGCTTTGGGGGTGTGCCGGAGGCCTTCAGCCCGCATGGCTTCGGGCAGGCCCGGCGCCTCGCGTTCAATCACGTCTCGGGTAGCCTCAGGAGTCACGTCTCTCGGGCTGAAACCTGTGCCGCCGGTGGTAAGCACGAGGTCGACGCCCCGGCTGTCGGAGAGCCTCTTGAGGTTCTCCGCGATGACCTCCCTTTCGTCAGGGACGACGACGTAGTCGCAGACTACTCCGAGCTTCGATACCATCTCTCGGATAGCCTGGGCGCTTAAGTCCTCTCGTTCTCCACGACTTCCTTTGTCGCTGGACGTGAGGATGGCAATCCGCACGGCGTTCTGGACTTCGATGGAGTCTCCTACGCAGACCTCGCCGCCCGAGATAACGCGCGCAAAGATCCCCTCTCTGGGCATTATGCAATCGCCGGCCAGGTAGTAGATGGCGCAACGGTTATGGCATACCTTGCCGATCTGAGTCACTTCCAGAACCACATCTTTTCCCACCCAGAGGCGTGTCCCTATGGGTAGGCTTGGCAAATCAAGGCCCGAAGTGGTGAGGTTCTCGGCGAAGTCTCCCTCTTTCACGTCAAGCCCCTTGGCTCTGGCCTTAGCTATGCTTTCCTCGGCAAGAAGACTGACCTGCCTGTGCCAGTCGCCGGCGTGGGCGTCGCCCACAAGCCCGTGCCTGGGCCGCAGCTCCGCGCGGCCGACGTTGGTCTTTCTGGTGCCTTTGCCTTCCGACAGGCACACGGCTGTTATCCTACCCAAGAGTCTCACCCTCCCGAACGTACAGCCCGCTCTTTCCGCCGGACTTGCGCACAAGGCGGATGCCGGTGATTTCCATATCTTTGTCCACGGCTTTGCACATGTCGTAGACCGTGAGGCAGGCTACAGAGACAGCTGTCAGGGCCTCCATCTCGGCGCCCGTCCTGGAGGATAGCCTCACGGTTGCTCTGACCCTAACGGCGCTTGTCTCCCTATCCAGCGAAAGGTCCACACTCACCCCGGCAAGGTCCAGGGAGTGGCACAATGGGATCAGGTCAGGGGTCTTCTTGGCTGCCATTATGCCAGCTACCTGGGCGGTCGTGAGCACTTCGCCCTTCGGCAGACCGCCTTTGGCGATGAGGTCCAAGGTTTCGGACCTCATCCTCACAGCCCCTATCGCGACGGCTTCTCTGTCGGTTACCTGCTTGTCCCCCACGTAGACCATCCGGACGCCGCCGGAAGGGTCAAGGTGGGTTAGGGGAGAGGGACCGGAGCGCTTCATGCTGTCATCCCCCGATCTGGCACATGCGCCGTAAGTGGGATCCGTGGGTCAGGAACTGGTGAGAAGCGGGCTTTAGCAGCAGGGCTTGTCTCACCAGCGCGGTGAGCGCCGCCTGCCTATCCTGGGACCGCAAAGCGGGGACCAGGTCGATCTCGATGTCGGATGATAGGCAAGGACGGAGCTTTCCGTCGGCCGTCACCCTTAGCCTGTTGCACTGGCTGCAGAATGGCTGGGATAGTGGAGAGATGAACCCGATTGTGCCCGGGGCGCCGCGGAACCTGTAAATACGTGCGGGTCCGGCGCCGTCCGGCGGTGGGGCCACCTCCAGTTCGCCCACTTCGCGTACCTTGGCCATTATCTCTGTCGCAGGCACGAACGCGCGGGAGTTCGCCTGCGCGTCTGGCCCTACCGGCATAACCTCTATGAACCTGACGCTTACAGGCATTTTCGTGCTAAGAAGGGCAAGGTCAGCTATTCCGTCTTCGTTCAGACCGCGGACTACGACGCAGTTCACCTTTACTGGGTTAAGCCCTGCCTGCAGTGCCGCGTCTATGCCGCTCAGGACATCCTGTACTGTACCCGTCCCTGTTATCTTCCGGAATACCTCTTGATCCAGGCTGTCCAGGCTTACATTCACCCTTGCAAGTCCCGCGGCCTTCAGAGCGGCGGCCGAAGACGCAAGCAAGGTGCCGTTGGTCGTGAGGGAGATATCGTCTATCCCTATGGCGCGGATGCCGCTCACGATCTGGATAATGTCCGGCCGGACCAGGGGTTCGCCGCCCGTCACCCTGACGTGGGTCACCCCCAGAGACTTCATGCACTTCACGATCTCTAGGATCTCATCCCTTGCGAGCAGGCGATAGGGGGGTTCTTCGGACCCAGCAGGCATGCAGTAGGCGCAACGCAGGTTGCACCTGTCGGTGACGGATATCCGCAAGTAGTCTATTAGCCGTCCGGTATTGTCCCTCAAATCGGCCATTGCACCTTTCCCGTGTCCTCGAGGTCGTAGCCGCCCAGAAGATCTACCTGGAGCTTGAACTCCTTGGACTTCACGATCTCAAGGATCGCGGCCACTCCCGGGTGGTCCATGTACTCGGCTGGGATACAGAGATCGTAACGCTCTTTGCGCCAGGGGATGAACTCCAGCCCGAGGGCTCGGGCCGCCGAGAGTACGCCGAGGCCGACGTCGGCGGCGCCGCTCTTCACGGCGGCAGCGACCTGGGTGTGAGTGTACTCCTCACGCTCGTAGCCGGAGATGCCGGACCCGGATAGCCCTTTCTGGTTGAGAGCGTAGTCCAGAAGAACCCTGGTGCCGGATCCCTTCTGCCGGTTCACGAACTGGACCCCCGGTCTGAAGAGATCTTCGACCTCCCGTATCCCCTTGGGATTCCCCGGTTTCACCATAAAGCCCTGCACGCGGTAGGAGAGGGTGATGAGCAACACGTCCATTCCGGCCAGGTACTTCTTTATGAAGGGCACGTTGTACTCTCCCGTGGCCTCATCGAGTAGGTGGGTTCCGGCCATGTGGGCTTCGCCGCGGCGCAGCGCCAAGAGACCACCCAGACTGCCCTGGTTGGCTGAGGAGAGGGTCATGCCTGGATGAAGGGACCTCAGCATATTGCCTATCAGGTCAAGGGTCATGTCGTGGCTGCCTATGGCAACTACTTGCCCCAGTATCTCACCAAGCGGCCGGTGGAGGGAGACCTCCACGTCCCTGCCGGCGGGCAGACCTTCACGGCCCCGGGGCACGACCACAACCCCGTCGGCCCGGACGAGGGACGTGGTGAGGGCTGCTCCCCTGGAAATGGGGGTGGCGACCAGTCTCTGCCCCACCTTTCCAAGCTTGACCCTCACAAACTCATCCACGCCCATGGGGGACACGATGCTCCTCGACAGTGTCGCAGTCACTGTCTCAGGAGCCGGCAGCGGGATCCCGGTCATAGACGAGAGTAGCGGCCGGGCGAACAACTCCAGCGCCAGTACCGCCGACACAGGGTATCCCGGCACTCCAATGGCGGGCACCGCTCCGATCCTTCCAAGAACCACCGGCTTACCTGGGCGGGTCGCAACCCCGTGCACCAGTACTTCTCCCAGTTCCTCCATGATGGTGGACGTGAAGTCGCGGGAACCGTGGGAGGAGCCTGCGCTCACAAGTATCAGGTCCGAGGACAGAGAGGCCTCGCGGAGCGCGGTGCGGATAGCGCCGGGGTCGTCGGGCACGATCGGGTAAACGACAGGCTCGGCGCCCCACTCCGAGACCATGGCCGCGAAGACTGAGCTGTTGGAATCTATGATCTGCCCCGGGCCTGGGTCCTTGGTGGGAGGTACCAGTTCGCTTCCCGTGGGGATGATGGCGACCACGGGTTTCTTGTACACCCATATCTCGCTATGGCCTCCCGACAGGATCGCTCCGATGTCAGGCGGACGCAGTTTCCACAAGGCAGGAACGATCAGCTCTGTCTCTACCATGTCTTCGCCGTAGACGCGCACGTTCTCCCAGGGAGCCACGGCAGCTATGATCTCCAGT
>CAZRRG010000098.1:0-7539 GCA_964602455.1 uncultured Eubacteriales bacterium
GCTGCCCGTTGGGCGCGGTTGTCGCTGGCACAAAGGAGTTCATTGCGCGGGCGCGGTTCAACGGAACAGGATGCAGGAAATCCTGCCCCTCTGGCCAATAGTGAACCATGGATTCGAATACAGCCAGTGAAAGGGGCAGGAACCATGGACCAGATCCGTGGAGAGCACGGCGCCTCGCTTTGGGAGCACAAGATACTGCCATTGAGGCAGCAAGCGGCCATCCGGATGGGATGGCTCAGGAAGCGGCTTGATACAATCCTCCCTGAGATAATGCGCAGAGAGGGTTTTGACGCCTGGATCGTCGCCGGCAGGGAGTACAACGAGGATCCGGTGCTGATGACGCTCTTGCCCCCAACCACGTCGATATCGGCAAGGCGCAGGACCATCCTGTTGTTCTTCTTAGAGCCCGATGGCAGCGTAGAACGCCTCTCGCTGTCGCGGGCCGGATCAGGTCACGACCAGCTGTACCAGGGAGTCTGGGACCAGTTCAAAGAAGAACAATGGGACTGCGTCGCCCGCCTGATCCGCGAGAGAGACCCCAAGTGCATAGGGATCAACGTCTCAGAGACCTTCGCGTTTGGTGACGGGCTGACTCACTCGGAGTATGAAGAGCTGATGGAGGCGCTCGGCGATGAACTGGCCGCCCGGACGCGCAGCGCAGAGAGACTTGCCGTCGGCTGGCTTGAGCGCAGGAGCAAAGAAGAACTGGACGCCTACCCGGGGATCGTGCAGATGGTCCACGGTATCGTGGCAGAGGCGTTCTCGTCAGCGGTAGTCCACCCGGGGGTTACGACAAGTCTCGATGTCGCATGGTGGATACGACAGCGCATGGAGGACCAGGGCCTTCCGGCATGGTTCCATCCCAGTGTATCTGCACAAAGACACGGTGTTCAGGACGTGAACCCCGGCGAGGTAATCCGGCCTGGAGACGTGCTTCACTGCGATGTTGGATTCCACTACCTTGGCCTGGCGACCGACTGCCAGCAGCTTGCCTACGTCCTAAGACCGGGAGAGACCGATGCTCCCGAGGGCCTCAAAGCCGCGTTGAAAGCCGGGAACGATCTCCAAGACATACTTGCGGCCGAGATGAAGCTGGGCAGGACCGGTAACCAGATCCTCGCCGAGTCCCTGGCCAGAATGGGAGCAGCCGGGATTGACGGCAGCATCTATACGCATCCATTGGGATATCACGGCCACGGCGCCGGACCCACCATCGGGCTCTTCGACCACCAGGAGGGAGTGCCTGGGCGTGGCGACTACGAGCTGTTCGCGGATACGTGCCATGCGATGGAGCTCTGCGCCAGGAAGGCCGTGCCCGAGTGGGGAGGGCAGGTTGTCACGGCGGCTCTCGAGGAGGATATCTGGTTTGACGGGGAGCGCGTCCGCTTCCTCGACGGCAGGCAGACCGCCTTCCACCTGATTGGATAAACGGGAGTCTCTCTAGTGCGCACAAACATACTAGGCAAGACCGGGCTTTCCGTTAGCGAACTCTGCTTCGGCGTGTTGCCCATGGGTCCTAACCAGTTCGGGCTCACGCCGGAAGAAGGGGGCGAGCTCATCGCCCACGCCATCCGAGGCGGAGTCAGCTTCCTGGACACAGCTCAGGCATACGGGACCTATCCTCACATCAAGAATGCCTTCGATCGCCTGGGAGATGATGCCGACGGAGTTGTCGTCTCCACCAAGTCCGCGGCTGCCTCCTATGGAGACATGGAGAAAGCAGTCATGGAAGCCCGTGAGGCTCTTGGGCGAGACGTGCTTGATATATTCCTGCTCCACGCCGCAAGGGTTGACAGGTCGGTCTTCAGCGCCCGCGCAGGAGCCCTGGAATGCCTGGTCGACATGAAGGCAAAGGGCTTCATCAAAGCCGTCGGCATATCCACCCACTCGGTTGACGTTGTTAGGGCAGCGGCCAGCATCGAAGAGCTCGATGTTGTGTTCCCGATCATCAACAAGATAGGCATGGGCATACTCCATGGCACCAAGCAAGACATGGAGCAGGCAATCAAGAAGGCATCGGATAAGGGCAAGGGTCTGTTCGCCATGAAGGCCCTCGCCGGAGGCAACTTGCTCAACGACAGGGAAGAAGCCTTCTCGTACGTGAGGTCTCTCCCCGGCATCTCGTCGGTGGCGGTAGGCATGGTCCAGATGGACGAGGTAGAGATGAACCTCCGCATCTTCAACGGGCAGCCTGTACCTGCGGAATTGGCCGAGAAGACCATGAAGACAAAGAAACTCATCATCCAGGCTTTCTGCGTCGGGTGCGGTTCATGCGTGAAGACCTGTCCAAACGCTGCAATGACGCTTGTTGATGGCAAGGCGTGCAACGACAAGTCCAAATGCATCCTGTGCGGTTACTGCGCGCCCGTGTGCCCGCAGTTCGCTATCAGGCTGGTCTAGATAGAGGGTTCCGTTCTCTTTGCGGGCGACCTGACGATATTGGGTGTCAACACAAGGGCGATCCCCAGGATAGATAGGACAGCCGCTGATAGTCGTACTTTGCCTAGGACATACGCGGATGCCTCGTTCAGCAGAGCGAGGGGCTCTACCGGTATGGGTACCGGCAGCGTCGGGCCCGACAGGGCGTCCGGGATTAGTCCCGCGACACGGGGCTCAGCCGCCAGCGACCCGATAAGAAGCATCGCCGAAGCCAAGATCGCCAAGAGGCCCGCGAGGCGAAGGCCGGGACCGGCTCCGCTGCCGTACACCATGAGCAGCACACAGACAGCCGCAATGGCTGCCGAGATGAGGGGCAGGTTGCTGATGATCTTGTACGGCCCTGAAATGTCTCTGGCTTCTTCCACCGAGATAAAGCGGCCGACGTCCGCCCAGTCGGGGAGTTCACGCAGGTCCATCTCGATGTCCTCGATGGAGCCGTCGTAGATGGACCTCAACTCGTTCAGGAAGGTCGTCTTGAGGTCCCGCAAGTCTATGGGAACCGACTCTCTTCCGGCGGTTTTGATGTAGGCGCGGATGGACGAAAACGCCTGGTCCAGTAAGTTCCTGACCTTGGCCGCTGAGAACGTCGCTTTTCCTGCCTCGATGACCTTCTCTCTGCGAGCAAAGTCCTCCGGCATCGGATCGACCATGATCTCGAGCATATCGCCGACCACGACTTCGGTCCCCCCGAACTCCTCCGCCAATCGGAAGACAGAGTCAGGGCTGACTAGCGAGGTGAGGGAGTAGGATAGCGGCAACGCTGTCACCGCTGCGAGGAACACAATAGCGTTTACTACCGTTAGCAGGCCTTTTGGGGATTTCATTGGCGTCCTCCCATCTTCCGTACACATCGAAACACCCTGGACAGAAGCGCGGCGCCCCTATGATATAATCTCATTCTAGCACGCTCGTATGGGGGAGAGCGCAGAGCCGGAAGAGCGCTTCCCGAGGGGAGACACAGAGATGCCTAGTCTGCGGCGTATGTTGCAGGCGCTGTTCTCGGACCTTTCCGGAGAAAGGCCCGCTGCCGACAGCCCCGAAGCGCTGGAGCGCAACATACGCGTCAACATCTATCACGGGATCGCAAACATCATGGCCCTGAACCTTGCCTCTCCGTTTGTCGGCATTCTTGCGGTCAAGCTCGGGGCATCGGATTTTCAGGTAGGACTCCTCTCGTCAGGACCGGCTCTGGTCAGCTTGCTGTCCATGATCCCCGGTGGACGGTTCATCGACCGCCAGCCCAGAAAGCGCAAGATCGTGAGCGTGTTCATCTTCCTACACCGCCTGTTTTACCTGTTTGTGGCGTGTATCCCCTTCTTTACCGAGGACAAGCGGGCATGGCTCCTAGTTTTCGCGGTCGCGATCATGAACATCCCGGCTTCCATCGCAAACATAGGCTGGCAGGCCTTTATCTCCAAAGTGGTCCCGATGAACCGGCGCGCCGAGGCCTTTGCCGCGAGAAACCGGCTCATGAACCTGGCCGGCACGCTAATGGTGCTAGTCACGGGCAGAGTCATAGACATTCTGGGGTTCCCTCAGGGCTACCAGGTGACCTTCACCTGCGCGTTCCTGTTCAGCCTTGGGGAGTTGTGGGTGCTCTCCCGTGTAGATGAGCCGGCGCCGGAGGAAGTAGGATCGGACCTACGTCCATCTCTTGAGTCGAAGTCGGATGGAGCCCGGCCGGGACAGCCCCAGCCATCTGAGATCGTTTCGCGGGAAGAGATAGGTTCACCCGTTAGTCCCAAGGGCCTTGCCGGCATACAGGCCGCGCTGAAGGAGATCCTGAGCCACGACCGCTTTGTGAGATACACGCTGGCCTCCATTATCTTCTACCTGTGCTGGCAGACGCCGTGGCCCCTCTTCACCCTATACCAGGTAAAGGTCCTCGGCGCCAACAACACGTGGGTGAGCCTTCTCAACCTGACGAACACAGGCGGAACGCTGTTGGGCTATGGCTTCTGGGCAAGAAAGTGCAATCAAGTGGGCAACTTGACGACCCTATTCCTATCCAGCCTTGGCATTTTCATCGTGCCGGTGGCTTACGCACTATCCAAAAGCCTGGTTACGGTGGCTGTCTTCAACCTTCTCACCGGGGCCATATTCTCCGGGGTTAACCTCGCGCTCTTTAACCAGCTACTAGAAGTCACACCGGAGAAGAGCAAGGCGACCTACATCGCGTACTACACGACAGCGGTCAACGGCGCGGCGATTGTCGCCCCGATGCTAGGCGTATCCCTTCTCTCACTGTTTGGGTTCTTCTGGGCGTTCATCGTGTGCGCGATCTTCAGGTTTGCGGGGAGTTTCACATTCCTTCTTGTGCGAGTCCTCGACCGCAAGGCGCTGGCCAGGCAGTCGAACTCAGCGGCGCTTCAGGCCTAAGCTGCGGCGCAGGCTCAAGCGAGCGCACAGAGACAAATCTTGAGGTGCTGGAGAAGTAATCCCATCGAAACGGAGACTGATTACGTGGGAGCCTCACAGGAGACAACGCAACAACTGACCGTCGAGGAAAGGAAGTCTACCTTCAGGTCGGTCCTGAACGCTACTATGGGACTGGAATTCGGACTGGGTCTGCAGCGGGGCATCTTCAACAACTTCGTAGTCGAGACGCTGCACATCCAACCCGACCAGCTCGGGTTGGTGCAAAGCATCAGGGAGATCCCAGGCTTGCTTACGGCCCCGTTGGCCGTAGTCCAGGGCTTTTTCAAGGAGAACGTGTGGGCCGGTATCTGCCTCTTGGTTACCGCGGCAGGCCTGTTCCTCCACACAGCCGTGTTCAACTTCCCGATGCTCATAGTCGCCACCCTGGTGCTATCCACCGGGTTCCACCTTTTCTACCCGGCGCAGTCCTCCATCGTCATGAAGACGGCGCTACCAGAAGAGCGGGCCACGAGGATGGGACAGATGAACAGCGGCGCCAACGCCGCGTCGCTTATCTCGTTCCTGGTGGTCATGGCCGTCTCCAGGGCTAGAGGTACGAATTACAGCCTGATGCACCTCCTGGCGGCAGTGTTCGCCGCTGTCGGAGGCATACTGGTGCTCACAAGGCCGATGCCGGGGACGGGGTCCGGCGGGCGCAAGATGAACTACGATCCTCGCTTCATGTCTTACTACATCCTCACATTCCTTGGCGGCTCCCGACGGCAGATCACCACGACCTTCGCCGGTTACCTGCTGGTGGAGTCGTTTGGGACGCCGGTCAGCGTGATGGTCCTTCTCTCGGCCATCTCCAGTGTGGTTGGCATCCTCACGCGCCCTGTCATTGGCAAGGTGGTTGACTCGTGGGGCGAGCAGAACAGTCTGATTGTCAACTACGCCCTGGTGATCGGCCTCTTCGTTGGATACGCGGTGGTAGGCTCAGCCGTCCCGCTGTATGTCATCTACATTCTAGACAACGGCCTCATAGGCTTCGACGTCGCGATCACAACTCACTTAGGCAAGATCGCTCCCAAAGAAGTCCTTTCATCTGCCTACGCTATGGGTCAGACAGTGAACCACATCACCGGTGTTAGCGTGCCCGCCCTTGGCGGGCTCCTCTGGAAGGCTATGGGGGGACAGGCGGTGTTCCTTTCCGGAGCGGTGATTGCGCTCATATCACTCCTGTACAGCAGGGGCCTCAACAAGAAGGAAATGCAGGCCAAGGCCGCGGCGGGTTAGCCCCCTTCGTTGACCCCTTTCCGCGCTGCGGATATAATCGTTCGTAACCTTGATTTCCCTTTATGCCCCGTGAGTGGAGGCTTTACCCCATGCGTATGACAGGAAGATTCGGCAAGAACCTTCGGGAGAAACCGGCCGAAGCGGAGATGCCTTCGCACGAACTGTTGCTCCGTTCCGCCATGATAGCCAAAGTGGCTGCCGGCATATACGACTACCTGCCTATGGGCTATCGCGCCTACAAGAAGATCATGGACATCATGCGGCGCGAGATGGACGCGGTCGACGGCCAGGAGGTCAACATGCCGGTTACCCAACCCGGCGAGCTATGGCAGGAATCAGGCCGCTGGCAGAAGATCGGGCCGGAGCTCGTGAGGTTTAAGGACCGTTCCGGCAGGGATATGGTGCTTGCGATGACCCACGAAGAGAGCGTGACCGACTTGGTCCGCCGGCACGTGGATTCATACAAGCAGCTCCCCTTTGTGCTCTACCACATCCAGACAAAGTTCCGGGACGAACCCAGGTCGAGAGGCGGGCTGGTCCGGGTCCGCGAGTTCACCATGAAGGACGCCTACAGCTTCCATCGCGATAGCGAGGACCTCGACAGGTACTACCCGCGTCAGTGCAGGGCTTACCGTCGCATCTGCCAGACGTGCGGGGTGCCTGTGGTCCAAGTGCTCAGCGACGTGGGCATGATGGGGGGGAGCCAGGCGCACGAGTTCACCTACGTCACCGACTCCGGAGAGGACACACTGATTCTCTGCCGCGAGTGCGGCTACGCCGCCAACCGCGAGGTTGCTACCATCCGGAAGTTCCAGTCGGAAGAGGAGAAGGCTCCCCAGGTAGCGCCCCCGGCTATGGAGAAGGTCGCCACACCGGGGATGGAAACCATCGCGTCGGTGTGCGAGTTCCTGGGCGCCGATCCTAAGGACAGCATCAAGACCATGGTGTACTACGCCGGCGATCGTCCGGTAATAGTGGTGATCCGGGGAGACCTGGACGTGAACGAGAGGAAACTGGCCAACCTTCTCCAGGTGGAGGAGGCCCTGCTGGCCAACCCCGACGACCTCAAGAAGCTGGGACTCGTTAAGGGTTACATGTCGCCCGTCGGCCTCAGCGGGATCACTGTTATAGCCGACGACAGTCTCATCGAAGGCCGCGCTTACGTGGCAGGGGCAAATGAAGAGGGCTTCCATCTTAAGAACGTGGTCCCGGGCCGGGACTACAAGGCAGACACTCGCGCCGATATCGCCACCGCCAGGCACGGGGATCTGTGCCCTTCCTGCGGAAAACCGCTCAGCGTGGCCAGGGGCATCGAGGTCGGCAACACCTTCAAACTTGGCACCAGGTATTCGGCCGCTATGGGCGCCTACTACCAGGATGAGTCCGGCCAGGAGCATCCTATCATCATGGGATGCTACGGCATGGGGGTAGGCAGGCTCCTGGCGT
>CAZRRG010000099.1:0-7393 GCA_964602455.1 uncultured Eubacteriales bacterium
AAAGTTGTGCACTTTTCGTGGCCATTTGTGGGGATTTTATCGTGGCCAGTGACACGGAGGGTCTGAACATCGCGGCTAACTGCTTGCCGCTGCAGCCGGGGGATACGGTGTTACTGAGCGGCAGCGAGCACCCAAACAACGTCTACTGTTGGCTGAACCTGGAGAAGAAGGGAATCCGGGTCAAGTGGATACCAACAGAGGCCGGTCAGGTTACCGTTGAGTTACTGAGGCAAGCTATCGACGACAGCACCCGAGTTCTAGCAGTGGCTGCTACTACGTACGCGCCTGGCAACAGAAACGACCTCAAGGCTCTCGTGCAGATATGTCGAGAGTATGGCATCTACACAGTGGTAGATGCCGTTCAATCAGTTGGGACGATGAAAGTGGACGTACAGGAACTGGGTATGGACGTCCTCTGCACCAGCGGGCACAAATCCTTGTTCTGCCCTCATGGCGTCGGTTTGGTGTACATCCGCAGAGAATTGCTACCGAAACTCGATCCTGTGTATGTTGCTCGTTCAGGCATGGGCATGGCAGCCCAGGTTGAGCAAAGCACTGTTACCTACCAGTTGGCTCACGCCGACAGCGCCAGGAAGTTCGAGATCGGAAACTACAATTACCTCGGCGTCACCGTGCTCAACGAGTCGCTCAAGTTCCTCCTGGGGTTAGGTATGGAGCGCGTTCAGAATCACATCCTCAGCATATACGACTATCTGGCATCAAGACTGCAGAAGGCCGGCTTTCACGTTGCAAGCCCCATCAGCGGTCCCTTGCGTTCTGCGATACTGTGCTTTGAGGCAGATGACGCTCGCGAGCTCCACGGTTACCTCATGGACAACAAAGCGATCACTACCTTGCGCCGCGGCATGATCAGAGCATCCATTGGACTGTACAACAACCGAGAAGATGTGGATGCCTTTGTTCAGTTATTGGAGCGCCATTATCAGAGGAGGCAGTGCCTTGCTCATCAAGATACCCTATGGTAGGTCACTCCAGAGTGCGGAAGTCAGGGGCTCGTGTGGAGTCTGCCTGATTCAGCCCAAGTCCCCGGAACTGAGCAGTGGTCGAACGGGGGTGGCTGAAGCACTCGCGAGTCCCATAGGCAGTCCCAGGCTGTCGGACTTGGCGAGAGGGCGTTCTCACGTCGTCATCCTCTCACCAGACCACACGCGGGCGATGCCGAGTCGGGATACCATTCCCGCCCTCCTCGACGAGATATGGCGGGGTAACGCCGCAGCTAAGGTCACCCTCTTGGTGGCAACCGGATTGCATAGGGCTCCTACTCAAGATGAGCTTCTAGCGCGGTATGGCAGCGAGATACTCCGCTCGGTTCGGGTTGTCTGCCACGACCCGGACGACGAGGACGCCCTCGAGCCCCTCGGCACCCTGCCTTCCGGGAGTCCTCTCTACATCAACAAGATTGCCGCTCAAGCGGATCTTCTTGTGGCTGAGGGGCTCCTCGAGCCCCACTTCTTCGCCGGCTACTCCGGGGGGCGAAAGCTAGTATTACCGGGCGTCGCCAGTCGCAAGAGCGTGCTGTACAACCACTCTGCAGGCATGATCGGACATTCGCAGACTAGAGCCGGAGTCACTTCCGGCAATCTGGTCGCTGCTGATATGGAAGAGGCTGCTCGGCGGTCGCGGCTGGCCTTCGCTCTAAGCGTCTGCGTGGACGAGAACAAGAGGATAATCGCGGCCTTCGCGGGAGAACCCCTGGAGTCACACCGGCAGGGGTGTGAGTACGTGGAGGGCCTAGCCCAGGTGACGGCGGAGGAAGCTGATGTTACCGTGGTGGGCAACGGCGGATACCCGTTGGACCAGAACCTATATCAAGCGGTTAAGGGAATGCACACCGCTGCCTACGTCACGAGGCCCGGGGGCGTGATTGTGATGTGCGCAGAGTGTGTGGACGGAGTTGGAGCACGCAGTTTCCAGCAAGTGGTCTCGTCCGCACGCTGCCCTGAAGATCTGCTGCGAGACATCGAGGCCACCCTTCCGATGGATACTGTTATGGATCAATGGCAGGCTCAGGCGCTTGCACAAGTACTCTGCAAGTGCCGCGTGATCCTGGTCTCAGAGAACATAAGCCCAGAAGTAGCGGCTTCAATGCATCTATTGCACGCCGGGTCGTTGGCTCAGGGTCTGGAGCAAGCTGAATCCATCGTCGGTCGTGTGTCGCGGCTGAACGTCATTCCTGATGGAGTGTCAGTGGTAGTGCGTGCGGCTGGGAACTAGGACCGAGGCCTATGAGCAGTACGCTAACCGCTGGCCCTGCTCGCGGCAAGGCCCGCATCCGCTGCATGCTCTTGGCGGCCCACGAGAAGAGCGACTTCGACTTCGCGATCGAGGTCTGTTCTACTTGCCCCTTCCGCCGTACGCGTGCCCAGGCATGGCGATGCACCAGAATGAAGCGTCCGATCCGGGACCATGCACCCAAGCGAAGCGCCCGACTCGAGACCGTGCACTCAAATGAAGCAGGGTTTGGCCTTGTGACCGTCCATCAGCCTCCGGTACTCTCTGCCCGTTCACTGGTGCCCCTCATCACGCAGATTACGCGTACCCGTGCACCTCATCATCCAGGCCCCGCCCAGTGGTGCCCTTCATCACGCTGACCGTGCACCGGTTTGAAGCAACCTGCCTCTGAAGCCTCGGCGGACCGCCTCCAGACCCGCTACCTTGCTTCATCTGGGTGCATCCTCACAGATAGGCCGCTCACCCGTGCCCCTCATCATGCAGGGGACGTTCGATTTCGGTGCATCCACGCCGGTTGCATCGGTAATGTAGGTCTATGATTGATTGCGGTAAGGCTAACCCGGATGCCCGTACGTGCCGCAGTGCTTGATGATCAGTTCCACTGAAGGGGTAATCTCGTCAATCCCGATGACCGACTGGAGGATGGGGAGGATCTCGGCCCCCGCGCCGAGGATATCCCTGCGCATCAGGAGTTCGCAGCCATCAGGATCTCCCCTCTTCAAGGCTTCGAAGATCGCCCGGTGCCATGCCAGCGAGCGACCGGCAAGACCCGGGGCGGTTACATGCTCAAATCGCCTGATGAGCGCATTGGCCTGGCGCGATGTAGCCTCAAGGTCTTTGTTGCGAGACATCGCAACTATCGCGTTGTGGAACTGCACACTCAGTTCCGTCGCGTTTGTGAGCTCGCCCCTCTTGGTCGCTGCTTCTGCGTCCGCCAGGAGGGCCTCCAGTTTCGCCACGTCTTTGGGAGTAGCCGCCAGCGTGGCGAGACGCGCCGCCATTCCGTCGACTGCGGCCCTAAGCACAAATAGGTGAGCCACTCGACTGTATGTGATCTCCACCACGGCTAGGCGGCCATTCTTTCTCTCTAGCAGGCCATCTCTCTCTAGTTGATGCAGGGCTTCTCTCACAGGGGTGCGGCTCATCGACAGTGATTCGGAGAGCTCAACTTCGCTGAGTCCTGATCCGGGGGTGATTCTGCCAGATGTGATCAACTCGTACAGGGACCTGTAAGCCTGTTCCGTGCGCGATTTCCGCATCAGGTTACCTCCGTTGCCGCTAAGTACGCAAAATCATGCAAAACATGAAGGACTTTATGTACCCCGCGTAGTATACACAGGGCTACTCAACTGTATACAATTTTGGCCCGTTCAGTCTACACCCGAAGGCAGATCATGATACAGGGCGGTGGTGCGCAGATAACCATCCAAAGAACTTAGACGGCAATCGGCAGGACAGATGGTAAACCATCGTGCAGACCGTGGCAATAGGGCTTTGTCTGAAGTCACGAACAGTAAAGAGAGAAGGGAAATACGTGAAGAGAGTTACCGTTCTGATTGTACTCGCAGCAATGGTCTTGTCGGTTCTAGCTGGGTGCAGTCCAAAGCCCCAGACCGAGGGTCCGAAGACGCCTTCCGTATCCGCCAAGGACGACGTCGTAATCGGCTTGGCCGTGTCCCTCGCTTCGCTTGTGCCAACATCAGCTTACTCTCGCGAAGAGCAGTACGTCATACATAACGTATACGACACGCTGTTCAGGTACGAGAATGGCCAGTATGTACCTTGCCTGGCTGAGAGTTGGACGATCTCGGAAGACCTCAAGACAGTCACGCTGAAACTACGCCAGGACGTGACGTTCCACAACGGGGAGAAGTTCTCATCGAAGGACGTTGTATACACCTTCTCCAACTTCGATAACCCGAGCTTCACGTTCTGGAACAACAGCGCCAAGTACATCAAGGGCGTAAAGGCCGTTGATGACTACACGGTCGAGATCTACGGACCTGAGACGGACGTGTATCTCCTGACCGTCATCGCCGGCACGGAGATAATCAACGAGAAGGCCGTCATGGACGCCGGCATAGACAACAAGTTTGCTCCGTGCGGGACCGGCCCATATAAGTTCGTGTCCTACGACAAGCACGACACCATCATCCTCGAGAGAAACGACTCCTACTGGGGTTTCAAGGGCAAGGAACTGCCCCCGATCAAGAAGGTCACCTACAAGGTCTTCGCGGATGAGCAGACTGAGGCAATGGCCCTCCAGGCCGGCGAGATCGACTTCGTGGCCAAGATGAGCCCCTCGAACGCGATGCCCTTCACGAAGATGCCGGGATACGCGGTCAACTGGTTGGATGCTGACGGGAACAACCTCATCCTCTTCAACTGCACGTCGGGTCCCTTCGCCAACAAACTCGTCCGCCAGGCTGTCGCGTACGCAATCGACAGGGATGCCATCAACACTATCGTGTTCGAGGGCGTGGCAAAGCCTTGGGACTACTTCTACTCGCCCAGGCAGGCAGGAGCCCCCGACTATGACTCGCTCCCGCATTTCACCTACGACGTGGACAAGGCCAAGTCTCTGCTGGCTGAAGCAGGATATCCCGACGGCTTCAAACTCTCCAAGAAGGTGCCGATCATGGCATCCATGGAGCGCTACGTGGTAGCCGTGCAGCAGCAACTGGCCAAGGTAGGCATAACCTTCGACATCGAGACCCTGGAGCAGAACACTCTGTACAGCAAGATCTTCGCCCTGGATTATGAGATGCTGCCGTTCTCACTGTCCACCGAGATCTACGACCTGTCCTACCAGTCGAAGAGATACTACTCCCCGGCGGTCCAGCCGCCCGCCTTCCCGTTCGGCGAGTTCGGAAACGCGGAGATCGATGCCCTCATCACGGCCGGTTCTACCACCGCTGATCTCGCCGCGAGGATCCAGGCCTACACAGAGCTGCACAAGATCATCTTCGAAGAGCAGCCGCTGGTTTCGGTGACTCTGAACCAGACTGCCATCGTTCGGAAAGACAAACTCCAGTACAAGACGCCCGACGTTCTTAAGGTCCGGGTCGAGAACCTGTACTGGGTCGAGTAGGTAAACCGACCTGTCCGGCCCCACGCGCTCCGGAGGGGCCGGACAGGTTACCTGCCTCTGACGGAAAAACCGAACGGGGAGAAGAGACATGTTCCTATACGTACTTAAGCGGATTCTGCTAACAATCCCAATACTGTTTGCAGTGGTCTTCCTGGTCTTCACGATCATGTACTTCACCCCGGGCGACCCCGCCAGGACGATGCTGGGTGTCGAAGCTACACCGGAAGCCATCGAGGCCTTAAGACACAAACTGGGAGTAGACCAGCCTTTCTTTCCCCGGTTCATGAGCTACATCACGAACATCGTCACCAAGTTCGACTTCGGCGTATCCTACCGCACGATGCAGCCTGTGGCTCAAGAGCTGCTGGTGAGGTTCCCGACCACGCTCCAGCTGGCCGTCACCTCAATTGTGGTCAGCGCTACCTTCGGGGTATCGATTGGTGTGCTGGCGGCTATCAGGCAGTACTCCAAGCTCGACATCAGCCTGACAGTTCTCGCCCTGTTCTTCGCGGCTATACCGGGGTTCTGGCTGGCGCTCATGCTGATCCTGATCTTCGCGGTCCGCCTCGGATGGTTGCCGACCTCGGGCTTCGGCACGTGGAAGCACATGATCCTGCCCACCATCACGCTCAGCATAGGCGGCATCGCCGGGATTATGCGAATCACCCGTTCAGCTATGCTTGAAACCATCAGGCAGGACTACATCCGCACCGCGCGGGCCAAAGGCGTGGTCGAGAAAGTCGTCATCTGGAGACACGCCATCAGAAACGCCCTCATGCCTGTCATCACAGTACTGGGACTGGAGTTTGCCGGCCTCTTGGGCGGGGCGATCATTGCCGAGACCATTTTCAACGTCCCTGGAGTAGGAGCCTACGTTGTCGCAGGGATTAGGGAGAAGAACGCTCCGGTCGTCCTTTCCAGCACTATCCTGCTGGCGTCAACATTCTGCCTGATAGTCCTGATACTGGACATCATCTATGCCCTCATCGATCCCAGAGTCAAGGCCAGGTTCATCAAGTGAGGAGATCCATATGAGCGAGCCTAAGTCTGACCCCACAGCTCAGGTCAGCTACCGGAAGAAGAGCCAGGCCAAAGAAGTCTGGCGAAGGATGAAGAAGAACAAGCCCGCCATGGCGGGACTGGCGATCCTCATCTGCTTCGCCCTTGTGGCCATCTTCGCCGACGTCATAGTCCCCTACGAAAAAGGAATCGAAAACAACGCCGCTGAGCGCCTTCTCCCACCGAGCTGGGAACACCCCTTTGGTACGGATGCTTACGGGCGTGACTGCTTCGCCCGGATCGTGCACGGTAGCAGGGTGTCGCTCACCATCGGGCTTACGACCACGGCCATATCGCTGGCGATCGGTGGCTCGCTGGGCGCCATCGTCGGCTACTACGGCGGCTGGATCGACAGCGTCATCATGCGAACTCTGGACATCATCAACTGCATCCCCGGTCTTCTCTTGTCTCTCACCGTTATCGCTGCGTTTGGGCCGAGCCTCCAGAACGTGCTGATAGCCATTGCGATCGGTTCGATCCCCAGCAAGGTCCGGCTAGTGAGAGCGACGGTGCTGAGTGTAGTTGAGCAAGACTACATCGAGGCGGCGAGGTCCTACGGCGCGAGCGACGCCAGGATTATCTACAGGTACATCCTGCCCAACGCCATCGGCCCGATTATCGTCAACACCACCATGAGCGTTGCAGGCATGATCCTTGCCGCGGCTTCCCTGAGCTTCATAGGCCTCGGGATCCAGCCCCCGGCCCCCGAATGGGGAGCGATGCTGTCCGACGCAAGGCAGTACATATGGTCATCCGCCTACCTCATCTACTTCCCGGGACTTGCGATCCTCCTGTCCGCGCTATCCCTGAACCTCCTGGGAGACGGATTGCGGGACGCGCTTGACCCGAAGCTTAAGGATTGACGGGAGAAAACCATGAGTGAAAACCTGCTTGAAATCAAGGACCTGGAAGTCGTCTACAAGACGGACGTTGAGACCGTCCAGGCGGTGAACGGCCTCAATCTCGTCCTGAAGAAGGGAAACACGCTGG
>CAZRRG010000100.1:0-7387 GCA_964602455.1 uncultured Eubacteriales bacterium
CCCTCTCAAAATGAAGAACGCCTCCCGGCACCTATCCGAAAGGCAGAATAGAAAACCGCCCTCTTCGGTAACCCGGCTGTCATGGCGCTTTCGCGCTTTAGACCCGCAGCTTTGCGTCACTGCCTTTCGACAGTTTTGCCATTATCGGTGCGCGGCACTGGGCCTATTCAATTGTGGACAGACCATATTCTACACGATCACGGAAAATCCTTCTACTCATGTGAGAACAATTTCGAAAAAGTTCCTTTCATTTTGCTGCCTCCCGGGCACACTTTGGGTTAAGCGCTGGGGAAAGCTGCCTATCCGGGAACTCGTGATGGGCAGAGATACATGTCGAAAATGAAGACGAAAATGAAGCCACCCCGCCCTGGGCGGGGTGGCGTCCTACTGGCTGGCCTTAGGTCTACCGCAATTCCTAACGCAGTTCCTAGCGCAGCTTCTTGAGTTCCTCCAGGAGTTTGCTGTTCAGGACACGGATGAAGGTGCCCTTCATGCCGAGGGACCTAGACTCGATGACGCCGGCCGACTCGAACTTGCGGAGGGCGTTAACGATCACTGACCTGGTTATGCCCACGCGGTCGGCGACCTTGGAGGCGACCAGGAATCCCTCTGTCCCACCCAGCTCCTCGAAGATGTGGCGCATTGCCGAGAGCTCGGAGAACGATAGCGTGCCGAGAGCGACCTGAACCGCGGTACGCTGGCGGGTCTCTTCCTCAACGGTGTCTTGATTGTAGCGAAGGATTTCCATAGCGGTGACTGTCGCGGCGTGCTCCGCCAGGATCAGGTCCTCCACGTCGAATAGCTTGCCCGACCTTGCGAGGACCAGGGTGCCGAGCCTATCGCCGCCGCCCATTACAGGCACTATGGTTGTGGTCTTCTCTTCATAGACGCAGGGATGCCCGTCTTTGAAGACGCAGACCCCGGCCTGTTTCAGGTTCGCTGCTGTCTCGCGGTACATGAACAGGCGCTCGTTATAGCTAGCCGGGAACTCGTTCTGGCTGAGGACCTCGTCCTTCATCACCCTGCAGTCGAACTCCTCCATGAGTGAGTACCCCAGAACCCGGCCCATTTTGTCAAGAATGTAAGCATTGCACTCAATCGAGTCTCTGATGACTCTGGCGCTGGCCTGAAAGTCGACATCGGAGGCCGCGCGCGACAACAGTTGGTTCATGCGGCGTGTTTTGTCTAGTAGAGTCTGCATCGATTTCTCCTCCGTTCTATGATCTAGAGGATGTACCTGGATACATCCCGATTCGCAACAAGCTCCTGCATCCTCCCCTTTACGTAGTCAGCGTCTACCGTGACCTTTTTCTGCGCCATGTCCGGCGCCTCATACAGCACATCTTCGAGGAGCTTCTCCATTACGGTGTGGAGCCGCCTGGCCCCAATGTTTTCGGTGTCGCCGTTTACCCTGTAGGCCATTTCGGCGAGTTCGCGGATTCCTTCGCGGGTGAACTCCACCTCGATACCGTCGGTTGCCAGGAGGGCCGTGTATTGCTTGGTCAAGGAGTTCTCCGGCTCAGTTAGGATCCTGACGAAGTCCTCCTGAGTCAGCGGCTCCAGCTCGACCCTAATAGGGAAGCGGCCCTGCAATTCAGGAATGAGATCCGAGGGTTTGGACACGTGGAAAGCGCCGGCGCCGATGAACAGGATGTGGTCGGTCTTCACCGGCCCGTACTTGGTGACGACCGTGGTTCCTTCCACGATGGGCAGTAGGTCGCGCTGGACCCCCTCGCGAGATACATCGGGGCCTGCTCCCCGCTCTCTCCCCGCGACCTTGTCGAGTTCATCCAAGAACACTATGCCGAGGCGCTCCGCTCTCCTTATGGCCTCCGACGTGATCGCGTCCTGGTCCACCAGTTTGGCTGACTCCTCTTGGGCGAGAAGTTTCCTGGCTTCGCTGACGCTTACGCGCCTCTTTTTCTTCTTCTTGGGCAGTAGGCCGCCAAGAAGATCTTGCATGTTAAGGCCCATTTCCTGCATGGAGTTGCCGTCAAAGAACTCCAGGGTAGGTACCGTGTTGTCGTCCACTTCGATCTCGACTTCCCGGTCCTCCATCTCTCCTGCCTGCAGCTTCTCGCGAATGAGCTTCCTCTCGGCCCGGGCCCTGCGGAGCCTCTCGTCAAAGTCATCCTCGACCTCGGGTTCTTCAGCCGCCCCCGGGTTGAAAAGGATTTCGAACGGGTTCCTCGAGGGCTTTTGCCTCTTTGGGAGAGGGCACAGTATGTCCACCAGACGGTCCTCAGCCAACAGGTCCGCCTTGGCCTTGACCTCCAGGAGTCGTTCGCTCCTGACCATCCGCACAGATGACTCAACCAGGTCCCGGACGATCGAGTCCACGTCGCGGCCCACGTAACCGACCTCGGTGAACTTGGAGGCCTCAACTTTCGTGAACGGAGCGTTCACGAGCTTGGCCAGCCGCCTGCATATCTCGGTCTTGCCTACTCCAGTAGGGCCGATCATGAGTATGTTTTTCGGAACAATGTCGTCCTGCAGGTCACCCTGCACTCTTTGCCGGCGGAGCCTGTTGCGTATGGCAACCGCGACCGCTTTCTTGGCTTTGTCTTGTCCGACGATATATTTGTCAAGTTCAGCTACGATTTGCTTGGGCGTAAGATCCGCCATACCGCGCCTCCTACACATCACAAGGTTTATCTGACTAGCTCAGTTCCTCGACCACGATATTGTCATTTGTGTATATGCAAAGCGATGCTGCGATCTTGAGCGACTCCCGCGCGATGGAAGATGCGTCCATATCGGTGAACCGGCATAGAGCCTTGGCCGCAGCCATCGCAAAGGCCCCTCCCGAGCCAATAGCGAGGACCTCGTCGTCGGGCTCTATTACTTCTCCCGTCCCGCTGACCAGCAGGATGCGGGAGTTGTCGGCGCAGAGAAGCATGGCCTGCAGCTGGCGCAGGACCCTGTCCGTCCTCCACTCCTTGGCGAGGTCAACCGCGGCTCTTTGGAGGTTTCCCCTTGTCTCCTCCAGGTGTCCCTCGAGCTTGTCAAACAGGGTGAGGGCATCGCCGACGGAGCCCGCGAACCCCGCCACTATCTGGTCTTTGTAGATCCGGCGTACTTTCCGTGCCCCCGCTTTCAGCACGGTATGGTTGGACTCCAGAGTGACCTGGCCGTCTCCGGCCATCGCCGTCTTCCCGTTCTTGCGCACGGCCAGCACTGTCGTACTGACAAACTTGGGGCTATCGCTCATGCTCACCCTTCTTCCCTTCCTGCGCCCTGGGGTGGGCGCTCCTGTAGACCTCCTTGAGATGCTCGGGCATTACGTGCGTGTATATCTGCGTCGTCCTCACGCTTGCGTGTCCAAGCATGTCTTGCACCGACCTGAGATCCGCTCCCCCTCGAATGAGGTGAGTGGCAAAGGAATGGCGAAGCGTATGAGGTGAGGCTCTGGACGGATCGATCCCAGCCGTCAGGAGATAGCTCTCCAGCAGGCGTCTTATAGACCTGACTCCCAGCCTTTGTCCCCACCTGTTCAGGAAAAGGGGTCTACGCACCGAGAGCGACTGGGGCCTGTCCTTTGCCTTCTTCCCCTTGCCTCCCCGCTCCAGCAGCGGACGGGCTGTTTCCAAGTATGCGCCAAGCGCCTCAAGACATACGGAGCCTACCGGGACCAGTCTTTGCTTGCCTCCCTTACCCAGTACCTGCACGAACCCTAGCGAGTAATCTACATCACCAATGTCAAGTCGGGAAAGCTCGCTGACGCGAAGACCCGATCCGTACAGGAGCTCCAAGAGCGCCCTGTCCCGAAGGCCGTAAGGCGTTGTCGTGTCTGGAGCGGCAAGGAGCGCCTCCATCTCTCTCTCGGTGAGCACTTTCGGGAGGGTTGCCGAGAGGCGGCGCGGGGTCACTTGCTTTAGCGGATCGGCCGAGATGGCGCCTCTTTTGGACAGGAATCTTACGAAGCTGCGGATGCAGGAGGTCTTGCGGGCAATGGATGAAGGAGCGTAGTTGCTCTTGCCTAGATGGTGGACGAAGGCCCGGATGTTGTCGCCCGTCAGGTCTTGGGGTTCGGGCGGGCGGGCCGCTACGCACCGGTCAGACAAGAACTCGAGTAATTGGCGTAGATCGCTCCCGTAGGCGTTAAGGGTGCTTGGGCTTTGAGTCTTTGACACCCCGACTTCGGCAAGGAAGTCTTCCTGCCACAGAGTGAGAGACCGGGTCAAGGTAACACCTTCTCCTCGCTTCATCAACTGCCCAGGATAATGACACCAATTCAGAAGCCATCTTATCATTCAACCTACCTGGGGGCAATGTTATTTCTCAATATTCGCGAGGTTTTGTGTATGGAATTGGCAACCCGGTTTGCTGCAACGGTAGACTTTTTCCTTGCCTCCGGTCTCGACAACAAAACTGCCGCATGCGGGGCAAGACAGGCCCCTTACGGGTTTGTCCCAAGTGACGAAATCGCATGCCGGGTAGTTCGCGCAGCCGTAGAAGACCCGGCCCTTCTTTGTGCGTCTTGCCACTATCTCTCCCCCGCACTTGGGGCAGACGGCTCCAACTTTGTCCAGGAGCGGTTTCGTGGTCTTGCACTCCGGGTACCCGGAGCAGGCGATGAACCGGCCAAACCTTCCGCGCTTTATGACCATCGGCCTGCCGCAGTTTGGGCAGTCCTCACCCGCCGGCTCGTCTTGCATCTTGACCTTCCCCACCTGCTTCTCGGCCCTGTCAACCTGCTCCTTGAAGGGCTCCCAGAACTGGCGGATCACGCTCACCCAGTCCGCGGTGCCTTCTTCTACCGAGTCAAGTTGCTGCTCCATGTTGGCGGTGAACTTAAGATCAACCACCGAAGGGAAGTTCTCCGTCATCAGCTTGTCTACCAGGATCCCCAGCTCGGTTGGGCGAAGGCGCCTGCCTTCGCGGTAGATGTACTCCCGCTCGAACAGCGTGGCGACGATGGGCGCGTAGGTGGAAGGCCGGCCGATCCCGTTCTCCTCAAGGGCCTTCACCAATGAAGCCTCAGTGTACCTGGGCGGAGGCTCCGTGAAGTGCTGGAGCGGCTCAGTCCTTATGAGCGACAGCGATTCGCCCGGCGTAAGGGGTATGATCTCCCTATCCTCTTCTGCCGGATTGTCCTGCCCCTCCTCGTATACCCTTGTGAACCCGGCGAACCTCAGCCTCGAGCCTGTGGCCCGGAACAGGTGAGTGCCGGATATGATGTCGCAGGTTACCGTGTCGTAGACAGCAGGGGCCATCTGGCTGGCCAGGAACCGCTCCCAGATCAACTTGTACAGCTTGTACTGGTCGGGCTTCAGGAACTTCTTCACCTGTTCAGGGGCTCTGAAGACGCTCGTTGGGCGTACTGCCTCGTGGGCGTCCTGCTGTCCTGCCTTGAGCTTCTGGGTGCGAGCCGCTCCTGCGTACTCGGACCCGAACGAGTCAACGATGTACTTGCGGGCTTCGGCAACCGCTACCGGGGATACCCGCGTGGAGTCGGTCCTCATGTAGGTGATGAGGCCGGTGTAGCCCTCGCCACCCAGCTCTACACCTTCGTATAGTGACTGGGCCACAGACATGGTCTTGCGGACCGGGAAGCCGAGCTTGCGGGATGCCTCCTGCTGGAGCGTGGATGTGGTGAACGCAAACGGCGGAGCCTTTCTTCTCTCCTTGGGGGTCACCGCCTGGACTTTGAACGGCTTGCCCGCCAGGTCGCGGAGCAGCGCGTCAACCTCATCCCTGCTCCCCAACTCAACCTTTTTTGAGCCTTCCCCGTGGTAACGGGCTTTGACCTCGCCGTTGGCGCCTTCGAGGTAGGCGTCGAGTGTCCAGTACTCGACAGGCACAAACGCGTTTATCTCGTTTTCCCGCGCAACTATGAGCCTGAGCGCCGGCGACTGCACCCTGCCTGCAGACAGACCGGGGCGGATCTTGTGCCACAGTAGTGGGCTTAGGCTGTACCCGACAAGCCTGTCCAGCACCCGCCGAGCCTGCTGCGCGTCCACCAGCCTCAGGTTCAGCGGCTTAGGGTGGGCAAAGGCATCCTTGACGGCTTTGTCGGTTATCTCGTGGAACGTGACGCGCTGCGCTTCTTCCGGCTTGATGCCGAGGAGCGAGCACAGGTGCCAGGATATTGCCTCGCCTTCGCGGTCCGGGTCTGTGGCCAGGTACACCCTGGACGCGCCCTTGGCCGCATCCTTGAGTTCCTTAATGAGATCGCCTTTGCCCCTTATGTTGATGTATTGGGGCTGGAAATTGTTGTCGATATCGACCCCAAGTTTGGACTTGGGCAGGTCCCTTACGTGTCCGAGGGACGCTTTGACTTGATAGCGCGACTTCATGAGCCGGGCGATAGTCTTCGCTTTGGTGGGCGACTCAACTATAATCAGGGGACGTTTGGCTACCGGCACTATACCTACCCGCCTTCCAAAGCTTCATGATCTTGCCACGTATTTTCCCCCGGCTACCTTGGAGACCATGCCGCGGACCTCCAGAGATGAGAGCAGGGAAACGACTTTTCCCAGAGTGAGGCCGGGAAGATGCTCAACTACTTCTCCCGCGCCCTGGGGTCTCGTTCTCACTAGGGAGAGAACGGCGCCTTCTTCGAACGTCAAGGAGCATGCCGCGGAGGCCGGCGCCTCCATTGCTTCCGGCACGTACTCCCCTTCTTTTCCGAGAAAGGATAGCACATCACGCGCAGACGTTACCAGATATGCTCCATCTTGAATGAGCCGGTTCGAGCCCGCGCTCACCGCGGACTTCACGCTCCCCGGCAAAGCCATTACATGCCGCCCCTGCTTCGCGGCCCATTCTGCCGTGATGAGCGCGCCCGACTTCTCCCCCGCCTCCACGACCACTACCCCCAGCGAAAGGCCCGATATTATGCGGTTGCGCAGGGGGAAGCGATAGGGCATCGCGGGAGTGCCGGGCCCCCACTCCGAGATCAAGGCGCCGTGGCTCGGGATCCTCTCGAAGAGTCTGGCATTGCTCCGCGGGTAGGGTACGTCCACTGCCGTGCCCAGGCACGCGATGGTCCTTCCACCGGCATCGATGGCTCCTAAGTGCGCCTGGGTGTCTATGCCGAGCGCCAGACCTGATACTATTGTGACGCCCGCGGCCGCGAGGTCCCGGGCGAGCTCGTACGCGATGATCTTGCCCTCGGGAGTCGGCGAGCGAGTCCCGACGACCGCAACCGCCACCCGGTCATCAGGATTGATCGAGCCTCTCACATACACGACGTCAGGGGTCTCGGGAGCAAGCCGCATGTTCTCCGGGTAGCCCGGATCCTCCCTGGCAAGGCACGCGATCTGCTGTGATTCTTGATACGCCAGCTCGCTCGACATGGCCCCTCACCCTATTGCCAATTATTGACAATTACCCTTCCAATTTACCACGGTTAGAACCACTAGGTTATAACACATAGGCTTTC